>JBIIMX010000090.1:0-10509 GCA_044337765.1 Pirellulales bacterium
CGGCGGCAGCTGTCGGTGTCAATCTCGCTCTCGACACGGGGCTTCGACTGCGCCATCCGGACATCGAGTGCGCGATTGACACCGACAGCTGCCGCCGCACCAGCTACAAACGCGGCGGCGAAGACGGTGACGGCTCGCGGTCTGTGGGACCGTGTCGGGGATGTCTGTTTGGGCAGGGCGGTGCGCATGGTGTCTTCTTTCGTCGATGCCCACTCTGGGCTGCAGCTGGCGAGAGTGCGTCGGGATGATGGCGCTCTTCAACAGGTGCCATCGACACCACCGGCATGGTGCGTAAAGCCGGCGGCCCTGAGGGATCGCTGCTTGCCAGAACGCCGCAGACTCACGCACAGGAATTGCCGCCGCTGTTTCAAGGGCTTTTGCAGACTGCCTGCTTTGACACGGGTGTGTGGGACAAAACGGCGGATGACGCTGCTGCGGCGATCGACCCTGCGGCCACGAGTTTTCAACGTGTGGCGTCCGGAGCCGGAGACACGGCAAGTTGAAAACTCGCCGCCACGAAGCTTGTCTGATGGCCAGGCCTGGATGGCCGGGTGAGCACCAGCCAACGGAGGTTGGCCAAGCGAAAACGGCCTGGATGGCCGTGTTTCGCGTGAAGACAGCAAACTCGCCGCCACGATCGCGGGAGCGTGCCTACGGCGCTTCGGGATCAGGGTCCGCAACGGTCGGAGTGAACAGGGGATCGAGGCTCTGCGTGAGCGGTACCGGTCGGATTGCCAGCAGCCGCTGTCCGGCGCGGGCACCGGCCCGATCGCGGAAGAAAGCGTCGCCTGCGGACGAGGCCGGCTCGCCGACGCAGCCCACGATGATCATCGAGCCGATCGGCACAGTGGCCTCGAACGTGAGCCCGGCCAAGGCGTCGCGGCGTTGCCCGGCCTCGAGTCGGAACATCCCCTCTTCGCCGACCCAGGAGCGTTCTACTGGTCCATGCTTGATGGTCGGCGAGAGGTTCATTCGCACCCGGCCATCGGCCGCTGGCCAGGCCCTGAGGGCAAACAGTGTGCTCGCGTCATGGTAGGTCTTTCCCCGGAGACTGTCGCCATCGTGTTCGAGCAGCACGAGCGTATCGAGGCCGGTCGCAGCCATCACGTCGCTCGAGCGACCGGGTAACAGGCGGAGCATGTGCCGCACGAGCGCGGGATTATCCGGGAGCGCTGCCGGCAGGGTTTCCCCGGAGTCCACGGCGGGCGGAAGAAAACGGTCGGCGAGATGGGGCGGCAGTTGGGCTGTGACCACGCCGACCCGCAGACCATTGGCATGCAGCCGCCGTCGCAGCGGCTCGTCGAACACCTGCTCGTCGGCCAGATTCCAGAGATCGTCGCGGAGCACGGGGTCGTGTTCCTCGTGACGGACAAAGACGAGTTCCAGCGGAATCGTCCGGGGCGCGTTCCGCGGCCGGTCGGTCGCCACGGCCGCCGCCGGCTCCGGTGACGCGGCGGACCACAGCCCCGCCCGGCACCCGCCCGCGGCAAGCAGGACGAGACAGACGGCGGCGGCGTTCCGTATCGCGCGGTCTGGCATGACGCCGGTCATCCGCAAAGGGGGCTTTCGAGGGGGGAAAGGTAGGGAGGCCAGCCGCATGCGTCAACGCCGGGTGGGAACGGCCGCGCAGCGACAAAGGTGCACCAAGGGTGCACCGCACCCGTCGAGTGGGGCGATTCCGCAAGTTGGAAAACTCGCGGCCACGGAATACATGCATGCCACGTGCGGGACGTAACGCGAAGACCGGACGTTACGACACCGCTTTGACCGCGTTGGCAAAAACCAGCATGCCAGCACCCGCAGCCGCGGGGTCGAGACGGCCGCTCCACGCCGGATGCTGGACGGCGTCTATGAAACGCTCCGGGTGGGGCATCAATCCAAAGATGCGTCCCGTCTCGTCGCAGACGCCCGCCACGTCCCCCGTCGCGCCGTTGGGATTGGACGAAGCTCCCGATGCATCGGCGGCATACCGCAGCACGAGCTGGCCGGCCGTGTCGAGTGCCGAGAAATCTTCAGGTGACCGTGTCACGAACCGGCCCTCACCGTGTGCGACAGGCAGTTCGAACCGATCCATGTCCTGCAGAAACACGCAGCGGCCCGGCGCCGCCCGCAGAGACACCCAACGATCGACGAACATGCCAGACGTGTTGTGAGCAAGGCTGGCTCGTGCCGCGCCCGACCGCTGGTCCGCCAGGAGCAGGCCCGTCTGGAGGAGCACCTGGAAGCCGTTGCAGATGCCGAGGATGAGACCGCCACGGTCGCGAAACCTGCTCAGGCTGTCGGCGAGCCGCGACTTCAGTTCCAGTGCGAAGATCCGGCCGCTGGCGATGTCGTCGCCATAGGAAAATCCTCCCGGGATGCAGAGGATCTGAAAATCGTCGGCCAGCGAAGGCTTGCGGGCCAGGGCGTGCACGTGCACGCGGCGCGCGATCGCACCGGCCCGCTCGAAGGCGTGCGCCGTTTCGTGGTCGCAGTTGGTGCCCGGTGCCCGCAGGATCATCGCCCGTGGTGACAGCATGCTCACGCTCCTCCCCGCCAGGCCCGGGCAAGGCTTGCCACCGGCACCGTCGTGGCCGACCCGGCAGTGGAGACGATCTCCAGCCGGTCGCCTGCGACAACGGTGCCGATCCATGCCCACGGCACGCAGTCGGTCTTGCTCATGTGATCTGCAAACCGGTCGGCCAACGCGGCAGGCACTTCGCACACGAAGCGTCCTGGCGTCTCGGTGAAGGCGATCATCAGATCGCGTTGCAGGGCGGAGTCGTTCCCGGCAGAGCCTCCGCACTGCATAGGCACGTCGGCCAGCGTGATCCGCGCGGCCGAACCGCCGGCGATCGCCATCTCAGCCACCGCTGCCAGAAGTCCGCCGTCGGAGCAGTCGTGGCAGGCGGCCACGAGTCCCGCACGCTGCGCTGCCGCCAACGCCGCGAACACGCCGCGGCAGGCCGTCGTATCGACCTGCGGCACCCGCCCGCCGTGGACCCGGCCCACGAGTTCGAGTTGGCTGCCGGCGAGTTCGCCACGTGAAAGGCCCAGGATCGCCAGCCGATTGCCAGACTGCTTGAGGTCCGGGGTGACCGTGCGGAGAACATTTTCCACCTGCCCCATCGCCGTCGCGAGCAGCGTGGGTGGGATTGACCTTTCGTGGTGCTTGCCCGCCGCATCTGTCCAGGCAAAGACGTTGTTGAGGCTGTCCTTCCCGCTGACGAATGGCGCGGCAAATGCGACGGCCATGTCGTGGCAGGCGCGGCAGGCCTCCACGAGCGTGCCGAGCGATTCCTCGCGGCGGCAGTCGCCCCAGCAGAAATTGTCGAGCAGGGCGATCCGTGCGGGATCGGCGCCCGCGGCGATCACGTTGGCCATCGCCTCGACGATGCCGCCGGCGGCCATCTGGTAGGGGTCGAGAAGGCCCAGCCGGTGGCGGAGTCCGACGCCGAGCACGATGCCGCGGTCGCGGCCCAGCACGCCACGGATGACGGTGCCGTCGGCGGGGCCGGCTCCCGGCCCGAGCAGCGGCTTGACGATGCTGCAGCCCTGCACCTCGTGGTCGTATTGCCGGATGATATGTTCCTTGCTGGCGACATCGGGGGCGGCGAGCACTTCGAGCAGGCAGTCCACGAGCGACTCGTCTTCACGGAGCGTCCAGCCCGCGGGTGCAGTGGCCGGTGGCACGTAGCGCGATGTGAGCCGCCGCCGTGGCCGCCCCTCGTGGAGAAAATGACAGTCGAGTTCGCCTGCCGTCCGGCCCTGCCAGCGGAGCACGAGCCTGCCCGAGCCGGTGAAGGTGCCGATGGCCGTGGCCTCCACGCCCTCGTCGGCAGCGATCCGCGAGAGCTTTTCCCAGTCGGCAGGCGGCACGGCGAGCACCATCCGCTCCTGCGCCTCCGAGATCCAGGCCTCGGTGGCGGAGAGGCCGTCGTACTTGAGTGGCACGCGGTCGAGGTCGACGTCGGCCCCGAGCGTGGCCGCCATCTCGCCCACGGCGCTTGAGAGCCCGCCGGCGCCGCAGTCGGTGATGGCGTGAAAGAGTCGTTGGCGCGACGCCTCCAGCACGAATTCCAGGAGCATCTTCTCGTGGATGGCGTGGCCAATCTGGACGGAGCCACCCGACTGGTTCTCGCTGTCGCTCGATAGTTCGACACTCGAAAAGGTGGCGCCGTGGATGCCGTCGCGGCCGGTGCGTCCGCCCGCCACCACAACGAGGTCGCCGGGCTGCACGGTGGCATCGGCCGAGTTGCGGGGCATGATGCCGACCGTGCCGCAGAAGACGAGCGGGTTGCCGATGTAGCCGGGATCGAAGACGACCGCGCCTGCGATCGTGGGGATGCCCATGCGATT
Organism: Pirellulales bacterium; assembly: GCA_044337765.1. Taxonomy (GTDB): domain Bacteria; phylum Planctomycetota; class Planctomycetia; order Pirellulales; family UBA1268; genus CAMCQY01. The sequence goes on from JBIIMX010000090.1 coordinate 4,339, forward strand.
GCCGTAGTCGCGGACACCGGCCACCACACCTGCGAGCAGGCGGCGGGGATGGATCACGCCCGGCGGCAGATCGGCGGCGGGCGTGTCGGGCCTGCCGACGCAGAAGACGTCGAGATTGGCGATCGGCTTGGCACCCAGTCCCGTGCCGAGAACGTCGCGGATGACGCCGCCAAGCCCGGTGGCCGCGCCGCCGTAGGGCTCGATCGCCGAGGGGTGATTGTGCGTCTCCACCTTCACGCAGATGTCGTTGTCGCCGTCGAACCGCACCACTCCGGAGTTGTCGCGGAACACGCTGACGCACCAGTCCTGCGCACCGAGCTGTTCCCGCACCTTCCGCGTGGATGCAAACACCGTTTCCTTGAGGAGATTGTCGTACCGCACGGCACCATCCGGGCCCACGTGGTCGATCGGACTGCCGAGTGTCTTATGGCAGCAGTGCTCGCTCCAGGTCTGCGCGATCGTCTCCAGTTCGATCTCGAGGGGATCTCGGCCGAGGGTCTGAAAGTGGTCGCGGACCGCCCTGAGTTCGGCGGCCGACAGGGCGAGACAGCGGTCGCGGCTGAGCTTGTCGAGCGCTGCGTCTTCGAGGCCGGCGAGGCGGACCGTCTCCTGTGAGAAAGTCCAGGGACGTCCGCCGGCGAGCGTGCGGAGCGGCAGCGGGCCGATGACGACGTCGTGGATGGCTTCGCTGGCGAGCAACTTCCAGGCGAGCCGATCGGCCTCCGCCCGCTCAATCGCTGGCAGCCAGTATTTCCGCACGCTGCGCACGGCCGATGGCCGCAGCCCCAGCAGGCCACAGGCCTCGAGGGCCGTCTCGGCGGCGGGATCGGTGACGCCCGCGCGGGGCAGCACGTGGAGCACGGTCGGCAGGCTGGCCGCAGTGGCTGCGCTGGCCTCCGGCGGGCCGCCCGGCTGAGAAGCTACCAGCATCGGGTCGCCAGCTTCGCCCACCGTAAAGGTTTCGGTGACCGGGTCGGTGAGCACTGCGGCGGCGAGCCGTTCCACTTCGGCCCGAGACAGATCGCCTTCGATCAGCCAGCCGGCGGCGGTCCTGGCCTGCGTGCAGCCGACAATACCCAGTTCGGTGGCGCCGGCGACAATCGCCCGCGCGGCGTGATCGCCGGCCGCATCACGGAGATGGACGTCAACTTCCCACAGCATCGCGGTCTTCCTTGGCACGCGTGAGCAATGACACGAGTCGGCGACGGTCGCTCTTGGCGAGCGCGTCGAGAATCTTTTCGGTCACACCGGCGATCCGGGACAGCGCCTTTGCCACCGGAGCCGCGTTGTCGAGCAGGATGTCTGCCCAGAGTTCAGGATCGCCTGCGGCGATTCGCGTGGTGTCGCGCCAGCCGCCGGCCGTAAACTGCGTCGCCTCGGCGGGCGTGGCGGCGGCGATGGCAGCGGCCATGACATGCGGTGCATGGCTGGTCATGGCGAGGATCCGGTCGTGATCGCGAGGCGGCATCGTGTAGACGGTGGAGCCGAGGGCCGACCAGAAGCCGCCGATCGCCTCGACATCGGCTGCCGGCGTCGTCGGCGTCGGCGTGACGATCGTGACGCGTCCTTGAAACAGCTGCGGATCGGCCGCGGTCGGCCCGCGCCGGTGGCTGCCCGCCACCGGATGGCCGCCGACGAAGCGTGCCCGCCGCCCACCCTTGGCGGCACCTCGCTTCGGTGTTCCACGGGAACGGCTCCCCTTCTCCCAGGCGGCAACGATGTTTCCCTTCGTGCTGCCGGCGTCGGTCAGCAGCGTGCCCGGCCGCACGGCAGCGTCGACCTGATCGAGGATCGCGGGGATCGATGCCACGCCGGTCGCCACGACGACAAGATCGGCTGCGGCGACAGCAGCGGTGATGTCGGTGGCCGCTTCGTCGATCGCGTGGAGCCGTTTTGCTTCGGCCAAAGAAGCCGCCGACCGGCCCACTCCGATCACCCGGCCGACGAGTTTCCGCGATTTGAGGGCCAGCCCGATCGAGCCCCCGATCATGCCCACGCCCACGATCGCGACGGTCGGCCAGTGTGCTTTTGCGACTTTCATGGAGGGAAGCGGGGGGCGGGAACGGGAGCCGGGCGGACGCTGACCGACTTTTTAGCAGATGTGGGGCATGGGGCCAGCGGCCCGGCCCGTGACGGCCCGTTTTCAACGTGTCGGTGTCTCCTCCGTACGGACACGTTGAAAACGTGTCCCCACGGGGGGGAGAGGGTTGAGGCTGTCTCGGCACGTAGGACGAGATCGAAAGAGTTCGACCCGTGGCCACGAGTTTTTAACTTGTGGAATCGATGCCGGGGCAACGGACAAGTTAAAAACTTGCCGCCACGGGGGAGGTGGGCGACGGACAAGTTAAAAACTTGCCGCCACGGGGGAGGTGGGCGACGGACAAGTTGAAAACTTGTCCCCACGGGGCCGAACAAAAACATACACTCCCGTCATGTTCTCGCACCGCGAAATGCCACAAGCGATGGTGGCCGACATGCTTGGCCGACTCTCCGTCGCGCTGGCTTCTGGAATCGATCTCCGGCGGGCGTGGCAGATGGAGATCCCCCGCGTTCCCGCCGCGTGGCGGCCCCGGATGGAGACGGTGGCGAGGTCGCTCGCGGAGGGGAACCCATTGGCCGAGGCGTTTGGCGCCGCCGGCGACACGTTTGCGCCCTTGGTGCGCGGCATGGTGGCCGTGGGCGACCGCACCGGCCACGAGGCGGAGACGCTCCTCGAAGTTTCGCGTGTGCTCAAACGCGGCGTGCGCACGACTCGTGAACTCCGCCAGAGTCTGGCGGGCCCGGCATTTCAGCTCGTCGTGGCGATCGCCGTGGTGGGGTTTCTGATTTTCATGGCCGGCATGATGTCGCACGACATTCTGCGAATCGGACTCCGCGGCACGCGCGGTCTCATCATCTACCTTGCCTCCGTCGCCACCGTGGCCGTTGTCCTCAGACTGCTCGTCGGCCAGGCTGTGGCCAACTGGCAGCGGCATGGCATCGTGCGGCTCGTCGTCGATCGCATCCCCGTGATCGGGCCCGCATCCCGCGCCGCCGAAGCGGCCACTTGGTGTCGGGCGGCTTCGCTGGCAAGCGGTGCGGGGCTCGACATCGGCAGGCTCCTGAAGCTCGCCTCGAGCGTCGCGCCAGGGCTTGCTGTCGACGCGGAAGAGATCGAGGACCGGCTGCGAGCGGGTGCCACGCTGGCGCTGGCGCTCGACCGCACGAGACGGTTTCCCACGCAGGTGCTCGAGGTGATCGCAGTGGGCGAGGCGACGGGCAATACTCCCGAGGTGCTCGAAAGGCTTGCGGGCCAGCTCGATGACGAGGCTCGCAGTGGCTTCGAGGCTGCCGCCAAGGGGGCCGGCTTTCTCGTCTGGGCCGCCGTGGCGGGGCTGATCATCCTGATCATCTTCCGCGTCTTTTCCTCCTATTTGGGTGCGATCCAGGACGCCGTGGGTGGACGGTGATGCAGCGGCGGCCGCTTGCCCGTTGTAGTGCGTGCTGTCGGGAAGCTGGCGCACGCCCTCCTTCCCTGCCGATAGAATCCATAGAAGTGCTTCCTCTAGCAGGGCGTGCCATGCGAATGCTTGCCCGGATCGTCGCCGCGGTGCTGATGACGGCGCCGGTGCCCGGAAGGGTGCTGGCGGACGAGGCCGCTTCGATCGGCGGCGACACGGTCGACAAGCTGTCGAGTCCGCAGGAGCTGATGTCCGCCCGCGGCCTCGTACGGTATCGGGGCATGTGGCGGACCGTGCAGGAGATCGAGCTGATCGAGCAGTCTGACCGCGTGAACCTTGCGCAGAAGGAATGGGTGACCAGGCTCGAACGGCTGAGGAAGCGGCTCGACGAACCCAGACAGGCCGCGGCGGTCGCCGAAGAGATCCGCGAGATCGCCGACCCGTTTGCAGTGCCGGCGATCGTTGCGGCGCTGGGCAGGGAGCGGATGCCTCGCGTGCGTGCCGACTACGTCGAGGCGTTGTCGCACATTCGGGGGCCTGCGGCGGTGCAGGCGTTGGTCTCCGTGGCCGTCGACCACGCCGATCCCGAGACCAGGATTCTCGCGGTGGAGCGGCTCGTCGATATCGGCCCCGAGATGGCAGCGCAGGCGATCGCGGGCGCACTGGGAGGTGTCGACAACGCCCGGATCAACCGCGCGGCCGAGGCGATCGGGCGGCTGGGCTCCACGGCGTCGATCGGGCCACTCATCGAAGCGCTCGAGACGGAGCACATGGTGGTGGTCGGCGGGGGTGCACCCGAGGGCTCGACGACCGCCACATTCACCCCAGGCGGCGGCGGGCTCTCGATGGGGTCGGGGCCGAAGAGGCAGAAGACCCGCGTACAGAACCAGCGGGTACTCGAGGCGCTCGTCCGGCTCACCGGCGAAAACTTCGAGTGGAACACCGCAGCCTGGCGGGCGTGGCTGGCCAATCGCCAGTCGCCTCCCGACTTCGATCCTCGCCGCGGCTGACGTTCGCCGCGGCTGACTCTCAGGCTGCGCGGTCGACCGGAAGAGCCGGCGAGGGGCGTCGTCGCTTGGGAAACCATTCGGCGTCGAGCACGAGTGTCGCCACGCGGTTTTCCAGGTTCGGGCGAAAGATCACGAGCAACAACACCGGGAGAAACCAGGCCATGAACAGGCCGCCGTTGTGGGCCTTCCAGAACTGGCTGCCCAGGAGCACCGCCGCCGTGCAGCTCATCAGGGTGCCGAGATTCTTGGGTGCGGGCCAGATGGCCAGCGTGGAGATCATGGCGATAAAGGCGGCCAGCACCGGCAGCCGGAAGACGGCGTCGTTGAAGGGAAGTGCCCAGAACCCTTCGAGAGACACCTCGTTGGGAAAAATCCAGCCGAACATCTGCCGTAATTGCCCGAGGAAGACGCTCGAATCGGGGGAGGTAAACCAGAGTCCGAAGACGAGCGACAGGATCGCGGCACCGATCCCGAGAGCAAACCGTCGGATGCCTCGCTGCCAGTAGAAGCCGCACCAGAGGGGCAGGAGAAAAACGGGGTAATAGATCGTGCCGGTCGCCAGGCCGATGAGGGCGCCCGAGATGAACGGCCGTCGGTAGGCAGCGATGGCCCACACGATGAGGGCTCCGGGGAGCGCGTGGTCGACCCGGCCGGTCATGATCGCTGTATAGGGAAGCAGCAGATAGAGCACGGCCGCGGCGATCCCTAGCCGCACGGCGCTGAAATGCCGCCAGCCGATCACAACCATGCCCGCCACGATCGCCAACTGCGACAGGATGGCCATCATGCGGGCCGTGGTCTCGTAGATCACGCGGTTGTTGACGTCGCGGGCGTCGCCCGCGTCGGCCGCGTCTGGATCGGCGGAAAAGAGACGCTGCGTCGATATGTGGGGCAGGAGAAAGAGCAGCGGATAGCCGGGCCCAAGTCTGGAGAGTTGATCGGCGTCGATTTCCGCGTCACGGGCATTGAGCCGTGCTGCGGCCGCGGCGCCGGCGAGGTCGTCCCGCTGTGGCCGTGTGGTGATAACGTTGGCCAGCAAGAAGACGAGCAGCGAGATGCCGAGAAACACGAGGCCGCCGACCGTGAGGTTTGGGTCGAGCAGTGGCCGGCGAACCATCAGCGAGTCGAAGAGCATGCGGACAAGCAGGATGCCCGAGACGGCGAAAATCCAGATGTAGCCGAGTTGCTGGGCGGCAGCGCTCGCCTTGTAGCCGCCATATTCGACCGCGAGCAGTCCTGGGGCGAGCAGGATAAGCCCGATCAGATCGAGATTCCGCATGCTCCAGACACGGTTGAACTTGAAAAAGACGGCGATCGACAACAGCGACGACAGGTAGAACCACGTCGTGGGATTGACGCGGTAGTAATGGAAGAGGATGTCGCTCATACCGGCGGTCCTGCGCGACCTCGGGGGCGAGAGCCGCGGATGCGAGGCATCTGCGGGGCTGGGGTCGGTGAAAACTGGTTTCGGCCAACAGTATAGGGCAAAAAAGATGAAACCTGTCCCGGGACAGGTTTTTGCGGATTCCGCTCCGGTTTTTCAGTGCTCGCTGCGAAAAAAAGAAAGCCCCGGCCATCCTGGCCGGGGCTTTCAAGTGTGGCTGTGCCGCCGGGTGAGGGCGGAGGGGGAACGCAGCCGCGTCGTGCCCGTCGGCACGAGATCGCATCAATACTTCGCCTTGTCGCCGAGATGCTCGTTGCCGGCACGGGTCACCAGCGCG
>JBIIMX010000531.1:0-2672 GCA_044337765.1 Pirellulales bacterium
ATACATCCCAGTCTCAGGCTCACGGTCCTCGGCAATCGCGTCGACGAGGTCCGCCACAGCACGGCGCCCCCAGACAACCCGCTGGGCCGCACGGTCGGCATCGCTGAGATTCACCGGTGGTGAGTCGACACCCTCGGCACCGAGAGGCTTCCAGGCGAAATCCTTGTCGACACGCCACAGTGGGGCTTCCCGGAGATAGGCATGCGGCACGTGGTCGGGCCTGATGTGAATCGCACCCTTTGTGCCCGCGACCGTCAGACCAAAATTTGGCTGCTTGAGCCCCGCGTCGCGAACGCTCGAGAAGTAGCCGACCGGACCGTCCGCCAGGCCGAACATTGCGCTGATGGAATCGCCGGCAATCGGGCCGATGCCCTCGGGGCCGGCCGTGGCATCAGCGCGTGTGATCGGGCGTCCAGCCAGCGAAACGGCAGCGTCGCACCACTGCGGCGCGCCCCCCAGGTCGATCATCATGTCGAGGACATGGCAGCCGAGCACCCACAGGTCCTCACCGCCGCCCCGCACATCCTCTTTGCCACGGGCACGAATTTCGAGCACCTTCCCGATCCGCCCATCCTCGATCAGATCGCGGGCGGCCGCGTAGGCGGGTGAATGACGATTGACGTAGGCCAGCGTGAGCTTGCTGTTCGACTTTCTGCAGGCCGCGATCACGGCATCCGCCTCGGCGAGCGTGCGGACAAACGGCTTTTCCATGAAGATTCCCTTCACGCCTGCCTCCGCGGCCGCGATCGCCATCTCCGCATGGCAGTCGATGTGCCGCATGCAGACGGCGACGATGTCGGGCTTGGTCTCCGCGAGCATGGTCTTCCAGTCGCGATGGGCGACACCTGGCCGCGATGCGTCGAGCTTGTTCCGCGCGACCGCCTTGGCGAGTCCCTCCTCCGATGCATCCGCCACGGCCACGATTTCGACACCGTCGACACCGCCCCACAGTTCGTCGATCGCGTGTCCCCAGTCGCCACCACCCGTCCGACCGATCGCCGCCACCCGCAGCGGTGGCATCGTGAATCGATTCATCGTCGTTCTCCTTGTGCAGGCTGTTCGGTCTTCAGATCATCACTTCGGCTTCACGGAGCGTCGGCTTCACGGACGCATCACTTTTGCGGCACCGTCGAGAAACATCTGCACGGCCGACGCCACCAACACCATGCCCATCAGCCGCTCGATCGCCGTGATGCCCTTCTCTCCGAGAAAGCTGCTGAGCTTTGCTCCGAGCAACAGGATTGCCGCGGAGGCCAGCCACGCCAGCGACACCGCCAACAGCCACTCAGCATGCCGGCTCGGATCCCGGCTTGTCATGAGCAGTACCGTGGCCAACGCCGACGGACCGGCAATGTAAGGGATGGCCAGCGGCACGACGAACGGCTCGCCGTCGACCGCCTCCCCGAGGCTGCCGTGCGCCGCAGGAAAGACCATCTTGATCGCGATCAGAAAAAGGACGATGCCGCCGGCCATCGTGAGCGCAGGCTCGGAAATGCCGAGCACCGACAGAAGCGGCCGACCTGCGTACAGGAATCCCGCCAGCAGCCCATAGGCGATGAGCAGTTCGCGGCCCACGACCCACAGGCGGCGGGCAGGATCGACGGGTCGCAATGCCGCCAGAAACAGCGGGATATTCCCGATCGGATCCATCACGAAAAACAGAAGGATTGCAGCAGAGAAGGCTGTCATGGGTATGATCCTAGCATGCCCTGCGATGCTCCAGATCATCACTGCACCGACGACCATCACGCCCACGGGCACCCGCATGCCCACGGACACACCCACGGACACTCGCACTCGCACGGTCACGGGCATGCCCACGGGCTCTCTCCCGAACAGTTCGACCGCGCGATGGCGGCGGGGGTCGGCCTCAACACGATCTTTGTCATCATCGAGGCGGCCTGTGGCTTCTGGGCCGGATCACTGGCGCTGTTGGCCGATGCCGGCCACAATGCCGGCGACGTTCTCGGACTCCTGCTTGCCTGGGGCGCCAGCCTGCTGGCCCGTCGCCCCCCGACGCGTCGCTATACCTGGGGCTTCCGCCGCACGACGATCTACGCCGCGCTCGCCAACGCCGTGTTCCTGCTCACGGCATGCGGGGCGATCGTCTGGGAGGCGTGGCATCGCTTCAACTCGCCGGAACCGGTCGCCGGGCCGACGATGATCGCGGTCGCCACGGTGGGCGTGGTGATCAACACGCTCACGGCCCTGCTCTTCATGCGGGGTCGCGAAGGAGACGCAAACCTGCGGGGTGCATTTCTGCACATGGCAGCCGATGCGGCCGTGTCGGCGGGCGTGGTCGTGGCCGGGATCGCGATCATGCTCACGGGGCGAACATGGATCGACCCGCTGGTGAGCATCGGGATCACACTGGCGATTTTTGTCGGCACGTGGGACCTCTTCCGGGAGAGCGTCGACCTCGCGCTCGACGCGGTTCCCCGCGGTGTCGATCCAGATGCGATCGACGCGGCGCTCGCCGCTATTCCTGGTGTCGTCGAGGTGCATGACCTGCACGTCTGGGCCGCCAGCACGTCCGAAGTCTCGCTTACCGTGCACCTCGTGGTGCCAGACGCAGACCAACACGCAAGGGCGCTGGCAGCCGCGACGGCCCTGCTCCGCGGACGCTTCCAGATCGCCCACACCACGCTCCAAATCGAGCGCGAAGATGCCAG
>JBIIMX010000091.1:0-10473 GCA_044337765.1 Pirellulales bacterium
AGGCCGCGACAGCAGGCCTCTTTCCGCGGAAAGGTGCCGATTTCCATCGCCCCACTCCCGTCACTCATTCCCACCCGCCGACACCTACCCCGGCCTCTCCCATCCAGTTTTCTCCAGTCTCATTTTCTCCAACCCCATCTCCTCTTGAGGCCTCTCGCCATGCTCGCACGGCTGCAGACTTTTTCACTACTAGGAATCGATGCGGTGCCCGTGGACGTCGAGGTCGATGTGTCGACGGGCGCCCTGCCATCGACGGTGCTCGTCGGCCTGCCCGATCCCGCCATCCGCGAAAGCACCCACCGCGTCGCGCGGGCCATGGTCAACTCGGGCTTCAACCGGCCCAACGATCGGATCGTGATCAACCTCGCCCCGGCGGAAATGCCGAAGCAGGCGGCCACGTTCGACCTGCCGATAACGCTTGGCATCCTTGCGGGCAGCGGGCAGTTTTCCCCGGAGCGTTTCCAAGACTATGCGGTCGTGGGGGAGCTTTCGCTCGAGGGCACAACGCGGCCGGCGCGAGGCGCCCTGTCGGTGGCCATTTCGGCGGCGCGGCAGAAAAACCTCCGGGGACTGGTCGTGCCGACGGCGAGCGCGACGGAGGCTGCCGTCGTGGAGGACATCGAGGTGATTCCGGTCTCATCGCTCACCGAGGCCGTCCAGTTTTTCTCGGGCGACATCACCATTCCCCGCTGCCCGCCGCGGGTCACGGAATGGTTCGACCGCTTTGCTGCCTACGACGTCGACTTCGCCGACGTCCGCGGCCAGGAAGCCGCCAAACGCGCTGTCTGCGTGGCAGCGGCTGGCGGGCATAATTGTCTCATGGTTGGGCCGCCTGGCGGCGGAAAGACGATGCTCGCCAAACGGATCCCGACGATCCTGCCGCAACTCTCGGCGGCCGAGTCGATCGAGACGACCCGCATTTACAGCGCGCTTGGGCTCTTGTCGGCCGGCCAGCCGCTCTTGGCCACGCGTCCCTTCCGCGCTCCGCACCATACGATTTCGGAGGCCGGCCTGATCGGGGGACGCTCCATACCGATGCCGGGCGAGATCAGCCTCGCGCATAACGGCGTCCTCTTTTTGGACGAACTGCCCGAGTTCAACCGCCGCACGCTCGAGGTTCTCAGACAGCCGCTCGAGGATGGTTTTGTGTCGATCAGCCGAGCCAAGGGAAGCACACGCTTTCCTGCCGACTTCATGATGGTTGCTGCCTTCAATCCCTGCCCTTGCGGCTACCGCGGCGATCCGCGACGGCAATGCCAGTGCACCTCGCCCCAGGTAGAACGCTATATGGGCAAGGTCTCGGGGCCGCTGCTCGATCGGATCGACATCCACCTCGAAGTACCGGCCGTGCCCTTTCGCGAACTGTCCGCCAGCCGTGCGGGCACGTCGAGCAGCCAGATGCGCGAAGCGGTGATGGCAGCCCGCATCCGACAGGCAGCGAGATTTGCGGAGCTGCCCGTGCGCTGCAATGCGAGGATGACCAGCCGGCAGATCCGTGAATTCTGTCCACTCGATGCGGCAGCCGCGGAACTGGTCAAGTCGGCAGTGAGTGATCTGGGCCTCTCGGCCCGCGCCCACGACAAGGTGCTGCGGGTCGCCCGCACGATCGCCGACCTCGACGCCTCGGAAAAGATCGGCTGTGCCCATGTGAGCGAGGCGATCAATTACCGCGTGCTCGACCGCGGACTCTGGACCTGAAGCGGCAAAAAGGCGAAGGGCGGCCGCGGGAGCATGGCCGGTGTCAGGCGATGATCTCGCGGACAACCCGCTGGTGCTCTACGCCCGTGAGCTTCTGGTCAAGCCCTTGGAATTTGAACGTGAAGCGTTCGTGGTCGATCCCCATGAGGTGCAGGATCGTGGCATTGAAGTCGTTGATGTGGACCGGATTTTCGACCACGTTGTAGCTGAAATCATCGGTCTCACCGTAGGAGATGCCCCCCTTCGTGCCGCCGCCCGCCATCCACATGCAGAAGTTGCGTGGATGGTGGTCGCGACCGTAGTTCTCCTTGGTCAACGTACCCTGGGTGTAGACCGTTCGCCCAAACTCGCCCCCCCAGACAACGAGCGTGTCGTTGAGCATGCCGCGGGCTTTCAGGTCTTTCACGAGAGCGGCCGTGGCCTGGTCTGTATCAAGACACTGCGACTTGAGGTCGGCCGGCAGGTTGCCATGCTGATCCCAGCCGCGGTGCAGGATCTGGACCGCCCGCACGCCGCGTTCCACGAGCCGCCGTGCGAGGAGCAAGCTGTGCGTGAACGAGCCAGGTTTCTTGACGTCGTCGCCGTACATCTCGAGCACAGGAGCAGGCTCGTCGGAGAGATCGACCAGGTCCGGCACGCTCGACTGCATGCGATAGGCCATTTCGTACTGACTGATCCGCGTCTGAATCTCCGGATCGCCATGCCGTTCGAAGCCGAACGTGTTGAGCGTGCCGAGCGTGTCGAGCATCCTGCGGCGGTCCTGCGTCGAAAACCCATCAGGATTCGACAGATAGAGCACCGGATCGCCGGCGCCCCGCAGGGCCACGCCGCTGTAGCGAGTGGGGAGAAATCCGCTCGACCACATCCGCGTAAAGATCGCCTGGCTGGGAGTGATGTCGGGCATCGGTGTGAAGACGACGAAGGCAGGGAGATCGTCGCTCTCGCTGCCCAGGCCGTAGGAGAGCCAACTGCCGAGGCTCGCCTTGCCCGGCACCTCACTGCCGGTCATCACGAACGTGCATGCCGGATCGTGATTGATGGCGTTGGTGTGCACCGTCTTCACCAGCGCGATGTCATCGACGATCTCGGCGGTGTGGGGCAGCATGTCGGTGCAGATCCAGCGGCCGCATTCGCCCCGCTGCTCGAACTTGAACTTCGACGGCGCGATCGGAAAACGGCTCTGGCCGCTGGTCATGGTGGTCAGCCGCTGCTCGCCACGCACGCTCGGCGGTATGTCCTTGTCGAAGAAGTCGGCGAGTTTCGGCTTGTAGTCCCACATGTCGATCTGCGAGGGACCGCCGTTGGTATGGATGTAAATGACGCTCTTCGCCTTGGGCGCATGATGCGGGAGGCCCGGCAACGGCGGATGCACCCGCTGCGACTGGCCGGCCGCCGGCGGAGCCTTACCGGGCTGCGTTCCGGTCGCCGCTGCGGCCCGTCCCTCGAGCAGCGCAAGCGCTGCGGTCCCAAGACTCACTCCAGACGACTTGAGGAAGGCTCTTCTGGCGGCTGCGCGATGGATCAACTCTGCCGAGAAATGGGAATCGTTCATACAGATGCTGCTTCCCCCTGGATCAGGCCTGTCAGTTACGGGTCAGGGTTTCGTCGAGATTGAGGATCGTGTTCGTCAGCAGCGTCCACGCGGCCAGTTCCACCGCCGGCACGTGGCCTGGAACGGGCGAGTCGCCGTGGGATATCGCCTTGGTGGCCGCTTCAGGATCGGCCGCATAACGAACGCGGTTGGCGGCAAGGGCCGCGGTCACGACCTCCATTTCCCGCGGTTCAGGCCGCCTCGAGAGCACGGCGCGGAAAAGCCAGTCGATCCGACCGGCGTCGTCCGTCGCGCTGGCGGCGAGCGTCCGTGCCGCCAGAGACCGTGCCGCTTCGACGTGCTGGACGTCGTTCATGAGTTGCAAGGCCTGGAGCGGCGTGTTGCTCCGCTCGCGGCGGGCGCAGAACTGCTCTCGGTTTGGGGCGTCGAAATTCGACATGAACGGTGGCGGGGCAGTCCGCTTGAGAAACGTGTAGAGACTGCGCCGGTAGAGTGAGTCGCCCGAATCGCGGTAGTACGTCCGCGTGTTGGAGCGGTCGAAGCCGACAGGCTCCCAGATGTTGTCAGGCTGATAGGGCTTCACGCCACGGCCTCCCATCGTGGGGACGAGCAGCCCCGACAGGAAAAGCGCCTGGTCGCGGATCTGCTCGGCATCGAGCCGGATCCGCGGCCCCCGCGCAAGCAGCCGGTTCTCGGGATCGCGGGCGAGTTGCTGTGGCTGCACAACGCCCGACCGCCGAAAGGCATCGCTCGTCACGATCAGCCGCACGATCGCCCGGGTGTCCCACCCGCGATCGCGGTATTCGGCCGCCAGCCAGTCGAGCAATTCCGGATGGCTCGGTGGCTCTCCCTGGAGCCCAAAATCCTCGTGGGTCTTCACGAGGCCCATGCCAAAGAACTGTTGCCAGAGCCGATTGGCCGCCACGCGGGCCGTGAGCGGATGCTCCTTCGACACAAGCCACTCGGCAAGATCGAGACGCGTGGGCGTCTTGCCGGCGTCGACCCTGAGCGGCGGGAGAAACGCGGGCGTGCCGCGGGCCACCTTCTCACCAGGCTTGTCGTATGCGCCCCGCAGCATCACGAAGCTGTCCCGCATCTGCGGAAGATCGTTGAAGACGAGGCTCCGCGGGATCAGGTCGTCGATCCCGTGACGGATTTTCAGCAGTGCGTCGTAATCGGCGGCCGCGGCGATGATTTTCTCGGTCGGAGTCGCCCAGATATGCGTCATCCAATACCGCTTCACCCGAGCGATGTCGCCCGCATCAGTGACTTTCTCCTTGCCGAGTTGGACGATCGACCGCAGTTCCGCCGGAATGTCCGCCAACCGCTCGTCGGACAACGCAGCCTTCTGCTTCCACCAGGCGGTGAAGGAACGTGTCTCGTCCTTCGCCGTCGCATCGGGCACAGACACACCGAGCGAATCCCATCGTGCGTGACCGCGGGCCTGCGAGACCGCCAACGCGGTCACGGTCGTGCCAGGCGTCAATTGCAGGTTGCCCGGTTTGATCGCGAGCCGGGTCCAGCCGCCTGCCTTTGGCAGCGGCCCGGCGTGAACCAGTCCGTGATCGCTCTTTCGCGCGTCGGTAAAGGGCACGTCGGACCAGTCGCCCCAGACGACGCCGTGCCGCCAGGCCTTCGCCCGTATCTGCAGCATCACACCCTCCGGAGGTGCGGCCGGATCGAGCCACACATGCAGAAAAAGCTCACCCTTCTCGGGAATCGTAAAGCTTGCGTCGCCGTCGGTCGTGACGACCTGCAAGGGCGCGGTCGCGACGATGTCGAGGTAGCGCTTGCCCGCGTGCGCTGCCGCCTCGGCCGTGCCGTCGATCCAAGCTGCTGAACCGCCCGGACTCGCGCGGACCACCGCATTGTTGGGCCAGCCATCGGCCAGCCAGAGCTTTTCGCGTTGACCCGCGGGCGTCGTCTCATCGGCCGGATCGACATAGCCGGCGGCCGCGACCGCGTCGTCGAGAGCCTTTTCGTAGGGTGCGATCTCGCGGTCGATCGCGGTGAGCAAATCCTCCTGAGACGGTGTCTTTGCCTGAAGCGAGGGCGCGGTCCGCCGCGTGTTGCCGTCGAAGCCGGGGTCGGCCGCGGAATTGAAGAAGGAGTAGAGCGAGTAAAACTCCTTGTGGGAGATCGGGTCGAACTTATGGCTGTGGCATACGGCACACTGGCCGGTCAGGCCCATCCACGCATTCGTCAGCGTAGCTGTGCGGTCGACGGCATAGCGAAAGAGCAGTTCGTCGTTGATCGAGCCCCCCTCGCTCGTCGTCACGTTCGCGCGGCAGAATCCGGTCGCGATCTTCTGGTCGGTCGTGGCATTCGGCACCAGGTCGCCCGCGATCTGGAAAACCGTGAACCGGTCGAATGGCAGATTGTCGTTGAACGCCTTCACGACCCAGTCGCGGTAGAGCCACATCTCTCGTTCGTTGTCGAGGTGCAGGCCGTGGGTGTCGGCGTACCGGGCGTTGTCGAGCCAGTGCCGGGCCATCTCCTCTCCGTGACGCGGGCTCTCCAGGAGCCGCGTGACGAGCTTTTCGTAGGCGTCGGCAGCGGTGTCGGCAACGAAGGCGTCGACCTCTTCCGGGGTGGGCGGCAGACCGGTGAGGGCAAAAGAAAGCCGGCGGATGAGCGTGGGCCTGTCAGCCTCGCCATTGATCGGCAAACCCTCGCCGGAAAGCCGGTCGGCGAGAAAGGTATCGATCGGATTGCCCTGGGCGGTTGCGGCTCCGACGCGGGCCGGTAGATCGGGCTTCTTGATCGGCTCGTACGACCAGTGCTTTTCGTAGATGCCGCCGGCCGCAATCCACCGTTTCAGCAGGTCTTTCTGTTCGGCTGTCAGCGTCTTCTTCGAATGCGGCGGGGGCATCACGATGTCGGGATCGGTTGCGTCGATCCTGGCGACAAGCTCGCTCTTCGCCAGATCGCCGGCAACGACGGCTGTGCTACCACTGTCAAGCTCCCGTGTGGCATCCTCGGCCGAGTCCAGCCGCAGGCCCGCCTCCTGCTGCCCGGGCCCGTGACATGCGTAGCAGTTTTCCGAAAGCAGAGGTCGGATGTCACGGTCGAACCGAAAGGGTTTCGAACCTGTTTCAGCGGCGTTTGAGAACGCGGTCGCAGTCGCCAGGATGGCGAGTGCAAACCAGGCCGCTAGGAGAGACCCGCACACAATCGTGGGACGGCAGATGCTGTGGGCCATACACGTCCTCCGAAAGAGCCTGAAACGGGTGGTTTATGAAACGCGGAGCACGCACGGAAACTGTTTCGCACATGGCGGCGATCGGCCGGGGAAACGAACGGCCCAAACGCAGCCCGCAAGCCCCAGCAGAGCGATCAAGCCCAAAGGGAACCGTCAACCGGACCACCCAGGCACAAGAGCGGCCAGAGCTCGCCCAAATCGCCTAGCAAGAAGCTCCTAAAGAATACGTTATCCAGCATCGATCGGCATCGCAACGGCCTTTTGCTGAACGAATTTACCGTGCCTCAAGTGCAGGTTTTTCGAACACCCTCACCTGCAAAGCCGCTTGTTTCCTACCGCGGAACGGTCGGCCCACTCTCGACACCCACGCGTCTCGTCTGCGAAACTCCTTGGCATGATTCCTTACCTGCCGCCACTGAGCGAGCGACCCGCCTCCGGCGGAAGCCTGCGGCTTCGACTGGTTGCCGCCGCCGCCACGCTTGCCTGTCTCGGCGGTCTGGCTCTCGCGATCGACCTGGATGTGGCCCGTTGGTGCAAGGCAGGGCACATCCCCAAGGAAATCATGCGGTTTCTCAACTTCTCAGAAGTGTATGCGCACGGGATCGGCGTGGCCACGCTACTGATTGCGGCTGCCGTGCTCGATCCGAGTCTCGCCGGCCGCAGGGCTGTGTCCCCTTTCCGCCGTCTTCCGGTGAGCAGGGACCTTGTGCGGCTGACCATCACGGCATTTGCGGGCGGAATCATGGCCAATGTCATCAAGGCGACGCTCTTCGACCGGGTCCGTCCCCGTGCCGCCGATCTCACGGCCGTCGCGTCGGCGTTTTCCACCTTTGGCGACTCCCTCGCAGCGAACATCACGAGCCACAGCGACGTGAACAGCTTTCCATCGGGACATGCCGCCACGGCGGCGGGTTTCGCCGCGGCGCTCGCGTGGAAGTATCCTCGCGGCACCTGGCTTTTTCTGTTGCTGGCGGTCGCCGCCGCCGCACAGCGGGTGGCCAGTTCGGCCCACTATCCGAGTGACGTTCTTTTCGGGGCGGCTGTCGGGCTTGCATGTGCCGCGGTTTCGCTCGGGCCAAGCCTGCCGGTCGTTCAGCCGGATCAGCACTCCGCACGGACCGCCTGATCACAGTTCCAAGGCGTTCTCAGTGCATCTGTTGGTGCACTTTTCCTACGCACTTCCTGCGCACCTCTGTCGGGGCCGTCTTGCCAACTGCCCGCCATGAATTCCGCGAGCGGCCGCGGAGACCCGGCAACCGCCGATCGTGTGGATTCGATGTGGCAATGTGGAGCCGGTGGCCAGTCCGTGGTAGGATTCGCGTCCCGCCTGTTCACTCCCCAGCCACTCCTGTCGCCGGCCAGCCATTGGCCGAGGTGCCCATGCCAGCTCCGAAGAAAGCCCGCAAAACAGCCGTCGGAAAAGCGGCCGAGCCATCCGCCTCTGATGCCGCAGAACTCGCGACCGCAACAGCCGTCGCCACCGAGAAACGTGACGGCAAACGCGTGCTGCTCGTTGACGATGATACGGAGATCGTGGAGTCGATGCGGACGGTGCTGGAATCCCGCGGCTACGAGATCCTTGTGGCCCGCGACGGCAACCAGGGGCTCTTGATGGCGGAGAAGGACGAACCCGATCTCGTCGTGCTCGACATGATGATGCCCAAGCGGAGCGGTTTTCTGGTGCTGGAAAAGCTGCGACGCAGCCGTCAGGTGCCGATGAAGGTGATCATGATCACCGCCAACGAGGGAAGTCGGCACAAAGCCTATGCCGAAATGCTTGGCGTCGACGACTACATCCGCAAGCCGTTCGCCATGGACAGGCTGCTCGCAAGCATCGACAAATTGCTTTCTTAGTCGAACGGCCACCAGAGCACGGTTCACCGCGACGATCGTGGCGTGGTGTGTTGCATTCCGGTGCGTTTCATTCCAGCACGCCGGAATGAATGCCAGTTCGGCCTGACTGGCAAAGACGCTGCCCGCCCACACCTCCGCGGTCGCCCAGCTTTCCACTGGCAAGCCAGGGTGAATGCGCAGGCATTTCCTGAGATTGACCCGTTTTCAGGCTGGGCCTACATTCCGGCGGTACCTTCTTTGTCCGCCGTGGAAACGCCCCGCCCGTGACTCCTCCGACAGCACCGCCGAGTTCGCACGACGATCTGAAGGAACGTGTCCGCGATGCGATCGACATCGTCGACCTGGTGGGGACATACCTTTCCCTGCGGCGGGCTGGCAAGGCCATGGTGGGGCTCTGTCCCTGGCACGAAGACTCGCGGCCAAGCTTTCAGGTCAACCCAGAACGCCAGACCTTCCGTTGCTGGGTCTGCAACATCGGCGGCGACGTGTTCAGCTTTCTGATGCGGATGGAGCGGCTCGAGTTTCGGGAGGCGCTCGAACAGCTTGCCCAGAGGGCGGGAATCGACGTGCCCCGCGGCCGTGGCGGCCTGCCAACCGACGAAAAAGCCTCCATACTTGCCGCCCTGTCTTGGGCTGCGGACCGCTACCGCGATTGCCTTCGCGGTTCTCCTGAAGCAAAACCCGCTCGCGACTACCTCGCCTCGCGTGGCCTCACGCAGCAAACCATCGACACTTTCCGCCTCGGCTACGCGCCGCCGGCATGGGACTGGCTGCTGAGGCAGGCGTCGGCAGCCGGGATCGGCACGGGCCACTTGTCGAAGGCGGGCCTCGTCGTCGAGCGGCAGGACCGTTCGGGCCATTACGACCGCTTCCGCGACCGGGTCATGTTTCCGATTTGCGATCACCTTTCACGGTGCGTCGCGTTCGGTGGCCGCGTGCTGCCCGGCGCTCCGCCCGACTCCGCGAAATACATCAACTCCCCCGAAACGCCGCTCTTCTCGAAGAGCTCGACGCTCTACGGCCTCGACACGGCCAGGGAGGCGATAAGCACATCGAGGCGGGCGATCGTCGTCGAAGGCTACACCGACTGCCTGGCAGCGCGACAGGCTGGGATTCACGACATCGTCGCGGTGCTCGGAACGGCCCTCGGCGAGCGGCATGCCAAGTTGCTCAGGCGGTATGCAGACCGGATCGTGCTGCTGCTCGACGGCGATGATGCCGGCCGACGCCGTGCCAACGAGATTCTCGACGTGCTCCTCGCCGAACCGATCGACGTGCGGATTGCCCGGCTGCCGTCGGGAGTGGATCCGTGCGAGTTCGTGCTCGATCAGGGCCGCGACGCGTTTGAAGCACTCGTCGCATCGGCCGGCGACCCGCTCGACTACCGGCTCGACGAGGCCCTCGCCAGTCTCGCGCCCGACGCGGGTGACGACGCGGCATTGAACGCCGTGGAGAGCGTGCTTGCGGCACTCGCGAAGGTGTCGCCCCAGGCAACCCTGATGCCGTCGCAGGCGAGGCTTCGCGAGGACCAGGTCTTGGGCCGACTCTCGCGTCGGTTCGGCCTTTCCCGCGAGGTTCTTCGGTCGCGGATGCTGGCCTTGCGAGACACCTCCTCACGGCGTCCTGCGACGTCGACCACCCGATCTGCTGGTGGCGAAGACGGCGATGGCCTGCCTCCCACCCCCGGTCTCATGCGGCGGCTTCCTGCCTGGGACCGCGAGGTGATCGAGGTGCTCGTCAGCGTGCCGGATGGTGCTGGCCTGATCGTTCGCGATGTGCAATCGACGGAACTCGAAACCCAGGAGTGCCGTGCCGTTCTCGAGGCGGCCCGCCGACTTCATGCCGAGGGCCGCGAAATCGCGTTGTCGGGTCTGCTTTTGGAGATTCACGATCCGGCGGTGCAAAGCCTGCTGGTCGCCGTCGACGAAGCGTCGATGGCGCGGACGCCCCTCGACCCCAAGGACCGCGTCCATCATCTCGAGGATGCCCTGCGACGCCGCTCGGCCCAGCGGCAGGCGCACCGCAGCGCTCGTACACTGAAGACCTCCCGGCTCGATCCCGGCTCGGAGGCGGCTCTTTTGGAGCAGCTTGTCGCCCAACGGCGGGCTGTTCAAGGTATGACTGATGTCGATGAGGGCATGACCGAACCCAAGGATGGGTGAAGGTG
>JBIIMX010000532.1:0-2659 GCA_044337765.1 Pirellulales bacterium
C
The DNA here is from genome assembly GCA_044337765.1 of Pirellulales bacterium. Classification (GTDB taxonomy): domain Bacteria; phylum Planctomycetota; class Planctomycetia; order Pirellulales; family UBA1268; genus CAMCQY01. Next base: position 2 of record JBIIMX010000532.1, read on the forward strand.
TTGTCGACGGGCCGATTGGGACCGACGCGGCTGACGAATCGGTCGAGAAACGGATTGAAGTCGTCGTAGAGCACGACGAGCGTCTTCCGGTCGGGATGGGTTTCATTGTGACGGTCGAATTGCCGCACCATCTGCAGCTTGAGCGCGGTTTTGCCCGCCCCTTTCTCGCCAAACACGATCGCGGTGCTCGGATCGGCCGGGTCGCCGTAGATCTTGTCCCAGGCAGGATGAAACGTCGATTCGAGGCAGGTCCGCTTGAAGACTGTGTCGTTCTGCGCATCCTCCTCGGCAAACGGGTTGCCGGCGATACCGTGATGCTCGAGAAATTCCTGGATTTTCATGGGTTGCTCACGTCATGCGGTGCTGAGTGGTGGTCGATGAGTCGGTTACTTCCCGGCGGGCACCAAGCCCTCGATCATGGTGCGGAAGCCATCGGCATGTTTGGCCACAGTCTCCGCAGGCCCATAAAACTTCAGGAAGTGGCTGCCGTCTTTGGCCGTCTCGACGATCGCGGCAAGCATGCGGTAGTCGGGGCGTTCAACGGTCTTGCCACCGGCAAACGGCCCGCCCGGCATGTCTTTGTAGGTACCTGACACGTCGACCAGGGTCACGCTGCTGCCTGCGAGCTTGAGTGTCTTGGTGGTGGCCTTGTCCTTGGTGGCACTGCCATCGGGCTGCGCAAACTGTCCATACCAGCGGTCGACGTTTGCCTGCACGCTGCCGCCGGCGCCCATCACGGTCATGCGTCCGGGTGGCAGGTCGCCCGCGGACGGAATGGAGAACTCGGTCTCGACGATCCCGGACTTCGGCTGCACCCGCTTCCAACCTGCCGGGGCCTCGAGCAGGATCGAACCGCCGGCGATGGCGAAGGCACGCGTGTCTTCCGCGACCACTCCCTGCGCCATTGCCGGGGCGGCACATGCGCACGACAGGAAGGTGACGAGCAGGCAAACGAGGGTTCTTGAACCACGCATGATCGGGTGATCTCCTCTGGGATGGATGTCAGGGATGGATGCTTGTGAAAGCGGGTAGAGCCCGTGAATCTATCACACCGAAAGGACCTGCACCGCCAAAAAACGACCGGCCAATCTCCGGTGCGGCCCCTCAGAGGTTCCCGATCAGGCTTCCGGAAAAAACTCCGGGAACACGCCGCAAACCGGCAACCATTCCGCCCAATCGGTCCGCCAGACCAGTTCGGTGCCTTCCGCCTGACCGCCAGCGATCCACTCCTGCATGGTGGTGGCGTCCACCGGCTCCGAGGGCTCGCCGCCGGGATAGGCAATCCGCCAGAAAAGGTCGGGCCGGTCGGCGATCGCCGGATGGAGAGGCTGCAGGGCGGCGTCCGTGGGCCCTTCCGTTTCGAACGGCTCGGCTTCGAACCGCTCGGCTGCAGTGGCCGTCGCAGGCTCGTGGGCTTCTTTTGCCGCATGGTCTTGCATGCCACTTTCGGCCACCAGCGCTTTGGCACGAGCCGATCCAAATGGCAGGGCCCGCGGCAGGGTCACGATCAAGGCGGGATCGAGCGGCACGAACCGCGCCAGCGGCAGGGCCGGATCCAGCGGTGGCTCGAGGGCTGCGGTGGCGGAGGCGATTGCGGCCGGGCTTGAGGCCGCGTGAGCAGTGGCCGGGCCCCCCGGCCCGGTCGATGCCTCTGGAATCCGGAACCGATCTCCGCAAGTCGGACAGAGCACGCGTCTTCCGGCCTGAAAGTCCTTGACCTTCACGCGGTGCCCGTTCGGGCAGTAGGACACGATTCCCATGCGGATGTCTCCATGCGCAGCGGCGTCGCGAGCAGCATCGGCCGTGGTGGTGCGAAGCCCGCGTTGCAAACCGAAAGTATTGTAAACTCCCGGCTCATTCTCGCAGCCCTGAAGAGACCACCGCAATGCGCCATCGCGATTCAAAACGCCAGCCGCAGGAAGATGTCCATGAGCAGGAACAGGATCGCACGGGCCCCTTGGAACTGGCCATCGTCGGCGACCTGACTGACAACGAGTCGGAACTGACAGACCGACTGCTCGGCGTCGAGCCCGGCGGCGAGTGCACCATCTACTTCGACTCGCCCGGCGGGAGTCCCTACTGCGGCATGTCGCTGGTCACGCTCCTGCGGCTCCGCGGGACCCGGGCCACGGCGGTCGTGACGGGGGAGTGCTCGTCGGCCGCGCTGTGGCCCTTCGCGGCGTGCCAGCGGCGGCTGGTGACACCGTTCAGCGTCTTCCTCTTTCACCCCATGAAGTGGCAGAGCGAGGAGCACATCGGGATCCGGGAGGCCGCCGAATGGTCGCGGCATTTCGCAGAGTTGGAGCAGGAGATGGACGTGCTGCTGTGCGATCTCTTCGGTCGCTCGGCCGACCTGATCAACGAATGGAGCCGCACGCATCGCTACGTGACCGGTCGTGAAATGGTTGCGGCAGGGCTCGCCGAACTCATCGACCTCGTACCGCTGCCGTCCCTCTTCGAGCAGCCCCGGTCCTGACTGCCGCCAGACTCGGCCCCGCCGTGGCGGCGAGTTTCCCAAGCGTGCCGTGTCTTTGCCCCCGTGGCGGCGAGTTTCCCAAGCGTGCCGTGTCTTTGCCCCCGTGGCGGCGAGTTTTCCAACTTGCCGTGTCTTTGCTTCTCACAAGTTGGAAACTTGTGGCCACGGGGCCGATCGCTTCG
>JBIIMX010000533.1:0-2658 GCA_044337765.1 Pirellulales bacterium
CATCCACGCAGCCGCGCGATCCCAGTCGATCGGCTCCTCACGGCGGTGGTAGTGCGATGCTGCCAGTGCCCTCACGCCATGCAACGCCGCCTCGCGGGCCGCCGCGACCGTGCCCGAATGGTGGACGTCAACGCCAAGGTTGCCACCGGCGTTGATACCGGAAAAGACCCAGTCGACGGTGGGCCGCTCCTCTGCTCCGCCACCAGGGTCGCCTGGCGAACGCACGAGCATCGTCAGCGCCAGCCGCACGCAGTCGGCCGGCGTGCCGTCGACATGAAACCGGTCGGGCCCCACCTGCTCCAGCACGAGCGGACGATCCGTCGTCACCCGGTGGCCGCAGCCGGAGTGCGGCTCCTTCGGCGCCACGATCACCGCCCGGCAGGCCGACTGGCGGCAGGCCGCCTCGAGCGCCACAAGGCCCGGCGCACCGATGCCGTCGTCGTTGGTAAGCAGCACGATCATGGCGACCTTCCTTCCGATCGATGGTCGGTTTCAAACTTGTTGCCGATCAATGCCGCCACCCTCGCGAGAATGGCCCGCACTCCCTCCGCGGCGGCGGCGGCGGCCCGGCAGACATCCTCGGCATCCGTGCAGGCCGGTGCATCGGGCCGCGCGACGTTGGTGACCACGGAGACGGCCGCGACCCGCAACCCGAGCCAACGGGCGACGATTGCCTCGGGCACGGTCGACATGCCCACCACGTCGGCGCCAAACTTTCTCAGCATTCGATACTCCGCGCGGGTTTCATAGCTCGGCCCCATCAGATGCGCGTAGACACCCGCTCGCGCAGCCGCTCCTGCCGATCGCGCCGCATCGAGCGCACCGGCTACAAGCAAAGGATCGTAGCAGGCCGCCACCGAGTCGGCCCGCATGCCGACCGGCATCGCAGTCTCGCCCGTCGCAGACCCGAGCCCCTCCGCCCACGGCCGGCGCACCAGATCGATGTGGTCGTTCAAAATCAACAGCTCACCCACCCGCATGTCGGGCCGCAGACCACCAGCGGCGTTGGTCAGAAGCACGGTCGTCACCCCGAGCGCCGCAAGCAGTTCCACGCCGCGGGACAGCAACTCCGGGGCATGCCCTTCGTAGCCATGCACGCGGCCCTGCAGCATCACAAGCTCGCAGCGTTGCGACTCGCCGCTCTCTGTTCCTCGGCCACCGAGCGTGCCCCCTACGAGCCGGCCGGCGTGGCCCGTAGCGGTCGACGCCGCGAGCCAGCCGGTGTCGCGGGCCGGCATCGACCAGGCGTCATCGAGACAGTCGGCGAGGACGCCCAGCCCGGTGCCGAGCACCACGCCCAGCCGTGGCAGCGCCGGGTCGTAACCGTCGCGTTGTCTGGCCGTCTTTTCCACGAGAGCTGCCGCCGCCACGGCGCCCGCCCGCAGCCGCGGCAGAACGCCCCCGAGGCCGCGTGCGACCTCGCCGCACGGCCGTACCTCACCGCTCGGGCGGTTTTTCCCGGTCATGGCGTTCATCCTGAGAAGGCGATTCCTGCGACGATTCCTGCCTCGGCACGCGAGCCCTTTGCCGCCTGCCACTGAAAATCATATCTTCCCGTGGTCGTTTTTCCGGGCCGGTCCGGCGATCTGGCGGCAGAGCCGTCCGGTCGCGGTTCGCGATTCGGCCCAGATGCAAACCTTTGGAGCACTCCTGCAGATGTCCACCCGAGCCGAGCAGTTTGCCGGTCTGTCCGTCGCCATGGTCACACCGTTTCGTGACGGTGCCATCGACACCAGGCGGTTTCACGAGCAGATCGACTTCCAGGCCAAGGCGGGCGTGACCTGCATCTGCCCGGTGGGCACGACCGGTGAATCCCCCACGCTCACGCACGACGAGCACGAACGCGTGATCGCCGAAAGCATCCAGGCCGCAGCCGGCCGCATGCTCGTCATGCCCGGCACGGGAAGCAACTCGACAGCAGAAGCGATCCGGCTTACGAAGTTTGCGGCGAAGGCCGGTGCCAATGCGGCGCTTGTCGTCGGCCCCTATTACAACCGGCCCACGCAGCAGGGACTCTACGAACACTTCAAGGCGATCGCGGAGAGCGTCGACATCCCGATCTGCGTCTACAACATCCCCGCTCGCACCGGCCGCAATATCGAGCCGGAGACGATCATCCGACTGGCGTCCCTGCCCCGCATAGCCATGCTCAAGGAGGCGACTGGGTCGATCGATCAGGCTTCCCAGGTGCTTGCAGCCACCGACCTCACGGTGCTTTCGGGCGACGACAGCATGACGCTCCCTCTCTTGGCGATCGGAGGCCGCGGCGTGATCTCCGTGGTCGGCAATCTCGTGCCCGCCGACATGAAGGCCCTCATCCAAGCCTTCGAAAAAGGCGACCTCGCGAAGGCCCGCATGCTCCACGGAAAGCTGTTCACGCTCTGCCGTGATTTGTTGGGTTTGGCCAGCAACCCGATCCCGATCAAGGCCGCGATGGCGATGATAGGCCGCGACACGGGAGACGTGCGTCTGCCGCTGGTGAGCCTCGAAGCGCCTCTGGCTGACAAGCTCCGGCAGGTGCTCGCCGACTACGGCCTGCCGGTCGCCAAGGCCTGATCCGCGTTGCACGCGCGGACAACGGCCCCTTGGTGATCGAAGTGGGCGATCTGCGCGTCGTAGGAGCGGGCCAGATCGGTAGCTGCAAACCGCTCGACGAGC
>JBIIMX010000534.1:0-2657 GCA_044337765.1 Pirellulales bacterium
ACGGCGGCGGCCAGCGATGCGAGCGCAATCCAGACACGACGCGGCGGCATCCGTGGCCGGAGATCGGTTCCACCTGCCACTGGCACGGGCTCTACGACAGCGTTTTTTCTCTTTTTCTTCATAGCAAACGGGAGTGTACCGATCTTCGCGATTTTAAGCGAAATGGAGCCTTCGCGAGCCTGCAACACGGAGCGGTGCGGGACAGTCGGGCACGAATGAGGGGCAGCCTCAACTCACGGACAAGTTGAAAACTCGCCGCCACGGGGACAGGGGGCACGGACAAGTTGAAAACTTGCCGCCACGGGGACGGGGACAGGGGGCACGGACAAGTTGGGAAACTTGCCGCCACGGGGACAGGGGACACGGACAAGTTGGGAAACTTGCCGCCACGGGGACATGAGGAGCTGGGATCGGCGAAGCTGGAGGAGACGAGGAGGATGTCCGACTTGTTGTGCGTGCCATGCCGCTTGGGGTGGCAAGTCGGAAGCTCCGAGCGACGGAAGCTTGGCCGTCCCAGCGGTGCGGGACAGTCGGGCACGAACGAGGGGCAGCCTCGACTCACGGACAAGTTGAAAAACTTGCCGCCACGGGGACAGGAGACACGGACAAGTTGGGAAACTTGCCGCCACGGGGACATGAGACACGGCACGCTGGGAAACTCGTACTCCCAGCGGCGCAGTGCCACAGTTGCCGCCCGCAACGTGTTCCTTGTCGGTCTCACGAGGCTCAACTAGACTCGTCGAGATCATTAATTCCCGTAGGATTCGGCATGCTCACCCCTGACATTCCCGGCTCGGCAGCCCAGCGAACCCTCGGCCCCTCCACGGCTGCCGTCCATGCCGGCGAGGCCCGGCAAAAGCCTGGGTTCTCGATCACTGATCCGATCTTCGCATCGAGCACGTACACGTTCCGCGACACGCAGTCGATCATCGATTTCATCGAAGAGAAGCAACCCCGCGAGGAATACGGCCGCTACGGCAATCCCGGCGAGCGGGTCGTGGAAGACAAATTAGCCGCAATCGAGGGTGGGGAGACGGCGGTGCTCTACGCCAGCGGCATGGCGGCTTTGGTCGGCCTGCTCATGGCCCACTTGAACGCCGGCGAAGAAATCATCTTTTTTGACGAGTGCTACCACCGCAGTCGCGAGTTCTGCCGCAAGCACCTCACGAGGTTCGGTGTGGTTTTCCGCGAGGTTCCCACCTGCGACTATGCGGCGATGGAGGCGGCGATCACGCCGCGAACAAAGTTCATCGTCAGCGAGTCACCCACCAACCCGCACCTGAGCGTGGTCGACATCGAACGGTTTGCCGACATCGGCCGCCGCCATGGCGTGCTCTCGCTGATCGACGCCACGCTCTGCACGCCCTACAACCTGCGACCCCTGGAATTGGGCGTCGACTTCGTGCTGCACTCTGCAACGAAGTATCTGGGAGGACACAACGACCTCCTGGCGGGCGTGGTCATCGGTGGCCAGAAAAAGCTGGAGCCCGTTCGCCACCTCCGCGGCATCATGGGCGGCGTAAACTCACCCCACAATGCCTATCTTCTCGAGCGTGGTCTGAAGACGCTCGCGTTGCGGATGGAGCGGCACAACGCCAATGGCCTCGCCGTGGCCCGTTTTCTCGAAGGGCACCCGCGGGTGGAACGGGTGCTCTACCCAGGCCTCGAGAGCCATCCGTACCACACGCTCGCGGCACGGACCATGCGTGGCTTTGGGGGTCTGGTGACTTTCTTCGTGAAAAACGCTGACTGGCGGCAGACTGCAGAGGTGATCGATGCCGTCACCATCCCGCGGATCGGCCCGAGCCTCGGCGGCGTGGAATCTCTCATCGAGCAGCCGCTCGTCATGAGCTACTGGAACTATTCGCCGGCCGAGCGGGCCACGTTCCGGATTTCGGACAATATGATCCGCCTCGCCTGCGGCATCGAAGACTCGGCCGACCTGATTGCCGACCTTGCCGCAGCGCTCGACTGCGCAAAATAGATAAGCATTGCTGGTCGCGTCGATTTTGGCGGAAGTTTCGGTCGTGCCGATGACGATATCTATTCCGATTGACGAATAGCGGCTGGGCAATTCCCGTCGCAGCGCCGGATCGGAAGGAGCTTGTCATGCACGTTTCGCACGGTTTGCGACACACTTTTGGCCTCGCACTGGCGGCCGCCCTGCTGGGCAATGGCCTCGCATGGTCGCAGCAGCCAGACACGGCTGCTGGTGCCGGCGGGCAGAGCCAACTGCGTTGGACACCCCATCGTGCAGCAACTTCGAGCGAGCAGGTTGGTGCTGCCTCCGGGCCGGCCGTTCCCGCGTCCCCGACCACGACCCGCGAGGGCAACGCTTCAACGGTCGCTCCGCCGGCAGCTGCCGCGGCCTCAGGCAGCGTTTCGGCCGCAGTTCAGACCACGGCTCCGGCCACAACTCCGGCCACCGTTCAGCCCGCGAGCCGCGTGCCCAGTTCCATTGCTCAGCCACCGGCCTCGGTAGGGCTGCCCGAGGGAGTGCCGGCCGTCGCCGCCGCGCCGCGTCGACGCATGCCGCAGAACCAGCCGCTTACACCGCCTCGGACTCGGCCCACAGGTCAGATGGGCGATTGGAAAAGCGACAACCGCGTGCCTGGACGCTTCAGCTCCAACTTCACCAACAACGGCCAGATGACCCT
>JBIIMX010000535.1:0-2654 GCA_044337765.1 Pirellulales bacterium
CGGGCGGCATAGACGCCGGCGCCGGGCAGGAGCGTGACCATGTCCGAGAGGTTGGCGGTGGGAAAGCCGATCGTCGCCCCACGTTTCGCCCCTTCCACGACCGTGCCGCTGAGCCGGTAGGGAGATGTCATCAGGAGCGATGCCTCGCGGACCGCTCCAGCCGCAATCAGCCCGCGCAGCCGGGAACTCGATACCGGCAGTCCATCAGCCATCACCGCCGGCACCGTCTCCAGCGTCACGCCATCGCGACCGCACAGGGCCTCCAGCAGGCGGATATCGCCGCTGCGGTGGGCACCGAAGCGGAAATCCGTCCCCTCCACGATAGCCCGCGCATGGAGCCTGCCCTGGAGAATGTCGGCATAAAAAAGCTCCGCGGACAGTGCCACGAGCGAGCGATCCGTGGGCTGCACGACGACGGCATCGGCGCCGAGCGACCGCAACAAGGCCGCTCGGCGGGCAGGCGTGGTCAGGAGGGCGGGCGCAGCATCGGGCCGGACCACCGCCGCCGGGTGGGGATCGAACGTCAACGCGACGGCGGGCACACCGAGCCGATTCGCGACGCCGCACAACTGGCGAACGATCGCCGCATGCCCGAGGTGCACGCCGTCGAAGTTGCCCACGGTGACGGCGCAGGCTGGCGACTCGGGTGTCCAGCGACCGCTGGCGGCGGCGACGAGGGGAGGTGGGATGACAGGCACTGTCGGTCGACACGCGGGAGGGCGGGCTCGGGTTGCAAAGTGTAGCGTATGCCAGCGACTCACGGTGCAGGAGCGGCTCGCCCCAAGGTATGATTGGGAGGCACCCACCAGAGAAGTCTCCGAGGGATAGTGATGGCCGCCGCAACGACAGAAGACAAGCAGATTTACCTGTCGGCCGAAATGGCCTGCCGTCTGGCGGCGATCGACATCGGCTCCAACAGCGTGCGGCTGCTCGTGGCCGAGGCCCTGCGGGGCGGCACCTACCGGATCCTCGACGAGGAACGGGAGCCAACCAGGCTCGGACGGAGCGTGTCGGAGAAGGGACAACTCGACGACGAGTCGATGGAGCGGACGATCACCGCCCTGCGAACCTTCAAGCAGATCGCCGCCGGCTATCAGGCCACGAGCCTGCGAACGATCGCCACCTGCGCCGTTCGGGAGGCCCGCAACGGCCCCGAATTCTGCCGGCGGGTTCGCGAGCAGGTGGGGCTCGACGTGGAGGTCATCTCGGGCGACAGGGAAGCCCGTCTCGCCTTCTCGAGCGTGCAGAATGCCTTCGACCTCTCCGGCAAGAACGTGATCGTCGCCGACATCGGCGGCGGCAGCACGGAGATCGTTTTCGCCACCGGCAACCTCATCGAATCGATCTTCTCGACGCCGCTGGGCGCCGTGCGGCTCACCGAGCAGTTCGCCCTCGGCGAGGGTGCGGTGCCGGAGACGTTTCAACGCGACATCGCGAGGATGGACGAGGAGATCGCGTTGTGTCTCAAAAAGCGGACCACGCGGCCGCTCTTCGCACCGCACTTCCTCGTCGGCTGCGGCGGCACGTTCACCACGCTCGCCGAACTGGTGATGGCGTCCAAGAAGGAGGTCGACATCCCCGTCGCCGGCTACAAGGTCTCACACGCCGAGGTCCGTCACCTGCTCGACCGCCTGCTCAAGATGCCGCTGCGGTCGCGGCGGACAATGGCGGGCATGACGCCCGACCGGGCCGACATCATCCTGGCCGGGCTTTCGATCATCGACGCACTGCTCAAGCGGTTTCGCGTGAACACGCTGATGATCCACACGCGGGGCGTGCGCGACGGACTGGTGCGGGAGATGCTCGACGACGCCGTGGGCACGACGGTCGACGCCCCCGCCCTCCGTGATGCAGCCATCGAGCGGCTGGCTGCCGCCTGCTCGGGCGAACTGGAACACGGCCGCGCAGTGGCGCTGCTGGCCGGCCGCATCTTCGATCAACTGGCCGGTCCATTGGAACTGGTGGAGGGCGACAGGCTGCTGCTGGAATGTGCCGCACGGCTGCAGGACGTCGGCTACGTGATCAACTACGACCAGCATCACAAGCACAGCTACCACCTGATCCGCAACAGCCGCCTGCCTGGCGTCCGGGCTCACGACCTGGAACTGATCGCGAACGTGGCACGGTATCACCGCGGCGCGCATCCCAAGCGGAAGCACGAAAACCTCGCCCGACTCTCGCCGGAGGATCAATCGCGGGTGCAGCGGCTTGCGGCGATCCTCAGACTTGCCGGCGGCCTCGACCGGAGCCGCTCGCAACAGGTCCGCGACGTGCGGGTGAGGCTGGAGGAGTGCCGCGTGTTCGTCGACGTCGTCGCCGATCAGGAGCCCCTGGTCGACGTCTGGGGCGCGGAGAGGCGGACCGATCTCTTCGAAAAGGTCTTCAATCTGCCGCTCACGATCCAATGGGCCGGCGCGCAGGAGGCGACTTCGAGCGACAACGGCAAGCCGGCAAAGACGCGGCGGAAGCGACGGAGCGGCGAAGCGGACCCGGGCACTGACCAAGGCTGATTCCGCGGGCGGTGATCACGAAAAGGATCGCGTGGTGCGATCCCGTGACGCGTGACGCTTTCTGAGCCTTCACCAGGGGCGACAAGAGGCCGGCTTCTTCGGCTCGGCCACTAGTGGGCACGCTTGGGAAACTCGCCCCCACGG
>JBIIMX010000536.1:0-2650 GCA_044337765.1 Pirellulales bacterium
CGCACGGCAGAGCAGACGAGATCTGGGCGATGGCCCGCGGGTTTACCGATGAGGAATTGGCCGCAGGCGTCGGTCGCAAGCTCGTCGAGGCCCTCGAGGACCCCAGCCTGATCGTGCGACGGTATGCGAGCAAATCACTGGTTGATATCACGCAGCCGTCGGCCGTGGAGCGAATGAAGTATCGCCCCGACGGCCAGCCGGACATGCGACGGGATGGCGTGGTCTGGTGGCGGAATCAAATGGAGAAGGGTTCCATTCGCCGCGGGGGCCTGTCGGGCGGAAATGGCTCGAGGTTCGTCGGTTCGCCCACCGTTCCATCGCCCGAGGACCGGCCGGAGGGACCGCCAGAAGACCGTTCGGAGGGGCCACCCGAGGACCGACCGGAGGATTGAACGAGCGGTGTTTTTGCAGCCTGTGGCCGCGGGGCGCAGATGGTTTGTGTCGGCGGCGCGAGGGGTGCTATGATCGACCCAAGAAGAGGCCCGAACTTCCCTGAGGTTCGGCCCTCGGAGAGCCGAATGGTCGCCCAAAACGGCCACGCCGCCGTCTTCCACCGCGGTGTGCCCGCAGGAGACGCGTTTTCGGCCAGACTTTGAGGCCGGTTTTTGTCCGGTGTCGTGACCGGTAGTCGCATAGAAGCACGGTATTTTGAAGGTTTTGCCAGAGAAGGGAATGTCCGCGTGCAGATCAACGTTTCAGCAAGGCACGGTCAGCTCAGCGGCGCGACGCAGTTGAAAATTGCGTCGAAGGTCTCCCGTTTGAAGCGGTATTTCAGTCGTCTTACAGCCCTGAACGTGACTGTCGACCTGGAAAATGAGTCTTTGCCGGAAGTGGAGATCGTCGCCAAGGCGGAGCATTTCCACGACATGGTGAGCCGGGAGCACGCCAGCCAACTCTGGCGGAGCGTCGACGGGGCCGTTCAAAAGCTCGAGCAGCAGCTCAGAAAACACAAGGAGAAGGTTCTGGATCACAAGCACGTGCCAAACGCGCGTGAATCCTGAACTCGCAGTCGCATGAAGTTTTCCGATTTCGTGGCCAACGATGCGATCCGTTCGCACGTCGAGGCCCGCACCAAGGAAGGTGTGATCCGGGAGATGGCCCAGTCGCTCGTCGACGCCGGCAGCATTGCCGCGGGCGACCTGGAGAGCATCGTCAAGGCCATCATGAAGCGTGAGGATCTCGGCAGCACCGGCATCGGCCGGGGAGTGGCCGTTCCTCACACGAAGCATCCCAGCGTGAATCGCCTGGTCGGCACGGTGGCGGTGAGCCCGACCGGGGTCAACTTCGAGAGCCTCGACGGCGAGCCCGTGCAGCTGTTTTTCCTGCTGGTATCGCCGCCCGACAGGCCTGGCGATCACCTGCGGGCATTGGAAAACATCTCCCGCCAACTCCGAGATGAAACGTTCTGCCGGCACCTCAAGTCTGCCAAGGGGCCGATGGATATCCAGCACCTTTTGGAGGAGGCCGACAGCCACGGCGTGGCGTCGTGATGGCCGCCTCAATGCGGGAAGGTGAGAGCTTGTTGGCAGAAGTTCGGGACAGCATGAGTGAGCAGGTTGTTTCGCGCGAGGTCGTGGTCGGAATGCCGCAGGGCTTGCATGCCCGGCCGGCAGACCAGCTCGCGCGCGAGGCACGGAAATGGCAGTCGCGGGTCGAACTGCTCAGTGATTCGCAGCGTGTCGACGGGAAAAGCATCCTCGATGTGCTGACGCTCGCCGCCGAGGCGGGCACGCGGTTGGTCGTGGAGGTGACGGGGCCGGATGCCCGCGAGGCACTCGAAGCCATCGTCGGTCTCTTCGACCGCAATTTCAACGAACAGGAAAGTAACGAAGACCGTTAAAGACGGTCAGGATTCAAGGTTGTGCTGATCGGCGGCCAGTGCCCGCCGGATTTTTGTACGACGTTCATACACCAGTCCACACGCAGTTCATACAACGAAGGAGCCGCATCGAGCCGCGAGGCGCGAGTGCAGCCGGGATCTTGATTGCAGCCACCATGCAGGGCATGGCATGAGCGCGATCTCCTGGCCGACACGCCGCAGCCCGCGGGCGACATGCGCCCCACATGCTGAAACTTCAGGGAATCGCCGTTTCGCCCGGCGTCACGATCGGCGAAGCGCTCGTCCTCGACAGCGAGGGTTTCAGGATCCCGCGCCGCTTCGTCGAGCGGAGTGCGGTCGATACGGAATTGGCCCGGCTCCAGCACGCCGTGGCCGATACGGCCCGAGAGATCGAACGCAACAGAGACGCGATCCGGGCCGAACTCGGCGAGCAGTATGCCGCCATCTTTGAAGCCCATCTGGCGATGCTGCACGACGCCAAGCTCCAGGAGGAACTGGCCACCGCGGTCCGCGACCGCAACTGGTGGCCGGAATATGCCGTCAGCCGCACGCTCCGCCGCTACGCGAAGGTGTTTCAGAATCTCGACAACCACATCTCGCAGCGGGCGCACGACATCTACGACATCGAGAAGAGCCTGCTTCGCAACCTGCTGGGGCAGAGACGCGAAACGCTCGCGGCGGTTTCGCAGCCGGTGATCGTGCTGGCCCATAACCTCACTCCCAGCGAAACGGCCAACCTCGACCGACAGTTCGTGCAGGGCTTCGCGACGGAGCTGGGCGGACCCGGCAGCCACACGGCGATCGTCGCGG
>JBIIMX010000537.1:0-2646 GCA_044337765.1 Pirellulales bacterium
TGCTCTGGAGCGTGCACCGCGCCGGCGGCCGGTTGGCTGAGGTGCCCATCACTTTTACAGATCGGCAACGGGGCTCGAGCAAGGCAGATTTTATCGAGAGCCGGCGGAGCATCGGCGAACTGCTCAAACTCGCCCACAGAACATGGCTGGGGTGACACGGGGGAGGCGTGGCTCTGCCACGGCCGGCCGGGCGTCACTTGCCCTGGATGCCGAGCGGATCGAACGCCGGGCCCGCAGGCGCTGAGAACGGTGAGGGCCCCAGCGTTGATTGGGGCGGCAAAGCCGGATCCTGCTGCGGCCTTGTCCGCGGCGCGGCCTCGGCGGGCGGTGCGCCGAGGGCCACCGACAGCCCATCGCGGGCATCCTTCATCGAAGGGTCGATTTCGAGTGCCGCGCGGAAGTGCCGGATGGCCTCCTCCCGGTTGCCCTGCTTATAGAGGGTGACGGCGTAGTTGTTGAGCAGGGCCGCGTTCTTCGGCGCCTTCTTCAGCAAGCCGCGGAACACATCGCCGGCTTCGGCGAAGCGGCCAGCCTGAAAGAGCGCGTTGGCAAAATTCATCTGCATGGCGGGTACGTGGGGCGTCAGCTTGCAGGCCTCTGCAAACTCTTTGATAGCCTCGTCGAGGCGGCCCTTGGCTGAGAGCGCTGAGCCGAGGTTGTTGTGCGTTTCGCCGAGGTCTGGCCGGAGTCTGGTCGACTGCGTGAAGTGGTAGTAGCCTCCCTCGACGTCGCCGCGGGAAAATTTCTTGGCCCCGAGGCGGTTGTGGGCCTGCCAGGCGTTGTGATTGGTCTTGAGCGTGTGCGTCCAGAGAGCGTCTTCGCTGGCCCAGGCGTTGGCATAGCGAAATGCGAGCATGCCGAATGTGGCCAGCGCGATGGCTCCGCCGGCGAGGATCAACGGACGCGACGATTCCGCCGCCCGCTCGTACCACCGCGTCGCGGCTGCCCCGATCAGGGCGATCACGCCGATCATCGGCAGATAGATGAAGTGATCGGCCACCCACGTGATCCGCATGTAGGAGATCGTGACGAATCCAAGCACGGGAGCCACCATCAGAAGGAAGAAGCCGATGCCGAAGATCGCATGCCGCCCCCAACCTGGCCGGTCGGCCGTGCCTCTGTTGGCCCACAGCCACGCGGCGACGGCGGCAATCACTGGCCAGGCGAGAAATTGCCAGGCCTTTGGCGGATCGACCTCCCAACGCGGATAGATCGGCAGCAAGGTGATGGGCCAGACGATCTGTTTGAGATAGAAGAGAATTGCCATGCCCGCGGTGGCGATCCGCGACGCCACGCCGCCGACGAGGATCTTCTCTGCGCCGATGGCCCGACCATGCTGATACTGGATGGTGATGATGCCGAGCACGATCGAGATCAGAAAGAACGGTGCAGTCCGGACCGCGTCCTGGAGCGTGACGGTGCCGCGTTTCCACCAGGCATGGAGCAGGAACAGCACGGGCAGGCCCACCATCGACGTCTTCGCGAGCATCGCCAGCAGGAAGCATGCGATCGAGAGCATGTAGAACCGCGTTCGGCGGGGGCCTTCCGTCGCCTCGTCCTGTTCGATCCAGCAGATGCAGGCGAGCAGAAACAGCGGCAGCGACAGCGTGTTCTTGGTTTCCGAAACCCAGGCCACCGATTCCACCGCGACCGGATGGATGGCAAAGATCAGGCCGCTCAGCCACGCGCCCGGAATCCGCATGCGATCGAGCAGTGCCCAGACCAACAGGCTGCCGATGAGGTGCAGCACGATGGTGGTGACGTGGTAGCCGGTGGGCTGGGGGCCGAAGAAGGGCCACTGTGCCCACAGAGCGGTGTAGGAGAGCGGGAAGAAGTCGGCACCGTCGGGGTTGAACCAGAGTTTGGCGAGCCCCCGGAGCGAGCCCGACTGGACGACCGGGTTTTGCGTGAGCAGCTGGTCGTCGTCCCACAGCCAGTCGCCATGGTAGGTGGGCGAATAGACCCACAAGCCTGCGAGCAGGATGATCGCCGCGTGAAGCAGGAAGTCTTGCCATCGGCCGGCCTCCGTGGTGGCGGGGCCGGTGTCGCGGGCTGCGATCGCTTTGGTGGGTTGGCGTGGCATGCGGTCAGTATCCTGTTTTTTCCCGCTCTGGCCAGCCGACTTTCAAGGTGTCGAGCAGCCGCTCGAGTTCCTCCGCCATCGGCCGCTCCATCGCAAGCGACTTCACTTTTGCATCGGGATCGGACAGCCCGGGGTCGATCTCCAGTGCCTTGCCCAATGCGGCAGCGGCTTCGGGCGTGCGGTTCTGGGCGTCGAGAATGAGGGCGAGCGTGGCCCAGACATCTCCCCGCTTTTCGTTCGAAAGGCGGATCGCCTCGCGGGTGAGCTTTTCTGCTTCGGGTATCCGACCGGCTTCGCGGAGCGCCTCGCCGAGCCCCATTGCGTTCGTGAGCGAGCCTGGATTTTTACGAAACCCATCGTCCCAAAGAGCGAGCGAACTGGCCCATACGGCCTGGCGTTCGACGCACGCCATTCCGAGGACGGCCACTGCCGCCATGCAGCCGACGAGGGCCCGCTGTCGGAGCTTCTCCCGACCGATGAGCCATGGGGCATCGAGCAGACAGGCCACGACGACGGCCACGCCTGCCATCGGCAGGTAGAGGTAGCGGTCGGCGGCCGGACGG
>JBIIMX010000092.1:0-10337 GCA_044337765.1 Pirellulales bacterium
AAGCCGCCGGTGCGGCGCTCGCAGACTGGGGCCGCAAGGATTCATCGAAGATCGCATTTGAGCAGGTCTCCCATTTCGTGATGCATCAGTTGGCCGAAAAGCACGGCCACGGGCACGGTTCGAAAGACGGGCATCATGGAATGGACCATGGGCATGGAATGGCTCACGAGCCTGCGGGCGGTGGTCATGCCGATCCATCGGCCGCCCATGCCGTCGTCCAGGATGCGCCCTTGGCCCCCGACCTTGCGTATGCGACCAGCGAGGCCTCCCACGTTTCCCCCGAATCGGTCGACCCCTCGACCGGCTTCTTCCTCGAGAAACTCCTCGCCCACGAGCGGGAGGGCTTCCTCTGGCAGAAGCTTCGTGCGCCGCGGAGCTACGACTACAAGAAGGCGGAAAACAAGAGCTACAACGAACGCTACCGCATGCCGAAGTTTCCGTTCAACGACGAGCAGCGGGAAGCGGTCATGACGTTCGTGCTCGGCCTGGTGGCCGAACCGCCGGCGCCGCAGTTCGTCTATCAGCCGACGCCACGCGAAGAAGCACGCATCGCCGGACTCAAGGTGGCCGAGCAGTACAACTGCGGCGGATGTCACACCCTGCAGATGGATCGCTGGGACATTCGCTACAAGCCGGGCTCGCTCGGCGAGGCGCCTACCGTGGCCGATTACCCCTTCCTTTCTCCCCACTTCACCGAACAGGACGTGGCCAAGTCGCTGACGACGGATCGTCAGGGACGACGAAGGGCAACGCTGCACGGCATGCCGGTGCTCGATTCCGTCTCCGGGAAACCGCAGATGGTTGACGAGGAAGGCATTCCGATCGAAGAGGGTGACACCGAGGCGTCACCGCATCAGCCTGTCATGCTCTGGCACGACGTGCTCGTCGATGGAGAACCCCGGCTTGTCGGCAGCCAAAACGTCAGCGTGCCTGTGGACGCGATCAAGTCGGGGCAGCAGTACGCCGCGCATGGAGGCGATCTCGCCAGACTCCTGTTCCCGGTCGTGATCGCGGACGAGAAGCTGATCAACCCCAACGTGAAGCCCGACGATGCATGGGGTTGGCTCCCGCCGCCGCTGGTTGGCGAAGGCAGGAAGGTGCAGTCCGGGTGGCTGCACAAATTCCTCCTCAACCCGCACACGATACGTCCGTCGGCGGTGCTGCGGATGCCGAAGTTCAACTTCCATTCTTCCGAGGCCGCAGCGCTGGTCAACTACTTCGCTGCTGTAGACGATGCGGAGTATCCCTACGTCTATGATCCGCGGCTCGATGAGAGTTCGTTGGCGGCCGTTGAACAAGTCCATCCTGGGCACCTCGATGGTGCCATGAAAATCATCACCAACAACAATTACTGCGTGAAGTGCCACCTCGTTGGCAGTTATGCCCCGCCCGGTAATCCGAAAGCGCTGGCGCCGCAACTGGAGCGTGTTCACGAACGGCTGCGTCCCGACTATGTCCACAACTGGATCGCCAATCCCAAAAGGTATCTGCCCTATACGGGAATGCCGGTCAACATTCCCTTCGACAAGCCTGTCAGTCAGGATCTCTACGCGGGCACCAGTGACCAGCAGGTCAACGCGCTGACCGATCTGCTGATGCACTACGACACTTTTGCAAAGAAGAATTTGTCGCTCGAGGCCTACCTCAAGCAGCAGCCCGCACAACCGCTGGCCCAACCAATTGGGCAGCCGACCGGCAGTCCGGCCGCACAGCCGGCCGCACGTCTGGATTCGGCTCCACCGCAGCAACCGGCGGGCTCGCCCAACGTGGGGCAGCCGTCAGTGCCCCTCCAAGATGCCAAGTTGTTTCGTGGTGAAACGGCCTCGCCGGAAAAAATCTCCTCCCGAGGGAATGGCGGGGCGCTAAACTAGTCGTTGTAGGGAGCGTGTTCCCGCCTCACGATCAGGGCTGCAAAATCCTGTGTCCGTGCCAAACCCGTCAGAAGTTGCCAATTCGGAGCTACTCATGAAGACCACCACAGTCCTCGATGCCATCCGCTGTCTTCGCATGCTCGTCCTCGCTGCGGTCACGGGAGCGTGCAGCCTCGTCTCAGGTGTCTCCCTGGGCGAGGAATGGGGCACGATCAAAGGGCGGTTTTTGTTCGGAGGCGAGCCGCCCGCGTCAGCCGAACTGAAGGCCGACAAGGACCCGGAGGTCTGTGGCAAGCACAAGCTCATCAGCGAGGAATTGTCGGTCGGTGCAGACAAAGGAGTCGCCAACGTCGTCGTCTTCGTTCGTGATAAGGGAGTCAAAGTGCATCCCGACGCGGCGGCTGAGGCGAAGGCCGCCAAGGCCGTGCTCGACAACAAGGACTGCCGCTTTGCACCGCACGTTGTGGTCGTTCATACCGGACAGCCGTTGATCATCAAGAACTCAGACACGGTCGGCCACAACAGCAACGTCGCGACGATAAAAAATCCTCCGTCCAACAGTCTCATTCCTGCCGGTGGGGAGTCGAGCATTCCGTTCGCCAACGAGGAGCCGCTTCCGGCACAGGTCACCTGCAACATCCATCCGTGGATGAAGGCCTGGGTGGTCGTTCGCCCGAACCCCTACGCCGCGGTGTCGGCAGCTGATGGTTCGTTTGAAATCAAGAACGTGCCAGCCGGCGAGGTGGAGCTTCAACTCTGGCACGAGAAGGCTGGCTACATCGGAGAAGTGAGCGTTGGTGGCAAGAGTGAGAAAATTGCCAAGGGACGCCGCAAGGTGAAGGTCGGAGCCAACGGCACTGATCTCGGCGAAATGGTTCTCGCTCCCGGTCTCTTTCAGAAGTGATCGAATATGAAACTGGCTTTCGCAACACGTACAGGAATTCTGTTTCCCGTTGTTTCGGTTCTGGTTGCCTTGGTCTGTGTCGGCTGTGGTCCGGCGCGGGTCGTGGCCCCCGGGGCCGACGCCGATGCCGCGGGTCGGATTCGCGCCACGCTCGTCTCAGCGGCTTCTGTCGGCTCTGCCGTCGAGAGTGAGGCTGCCACGGGTACCGGCTGGGGCACGCTCAAGGGCCGGTTCACGTTCGCCGGTACCCCGTCGCAGCCCAGGGCTCTGGTGGTCGACAAGGATACCGAGGTCTGCTCCAAGGCGGGCATGAAATTGCTCGATCGTTCTCTGCTGGTCGATCCCTCGACAAAGGGTCTGGCGAACGTCGTTGTCTTTGCGAGAAAGACCAGCCGCGTCAAAACCGCTTCTGCAGAAACGCCGCTGGTTTTCGATCAGAAAAACTGTGAGTTCCTTTCGCCGGTGTTCGCGGCACGTGTCGGCCAAGTCGTGGATGTGCGGAACAGTGACCCGATCGGTCATAACACCAACATCGCCGGATCGAGCTTCAACCAGTTGATTCCGGCAGGTCAGGGCACCGCCTACAAGCCGGATGCGGAGACGGGCATGCCGACCATGGTGACCTGCAACATCCATCCATGGATGAAGGCTTTCGCCGTGTTCCGCAAGGACGGCTACGTCGCGGTCAGTAGCGCGGACGGCTCGTTTGAAATAGCCGATCTCCCGGCGGGCGAGACGATCGAATTCCAAGTCTGGCACGAACGCTCGGGAGGCCCCAATAACGCCGTTGGTCTTGAAAAACCGGATCTGAAGTGGACGCCGAGGGGACGCTTCCAGGTCAAACTGGAGGCTGACGAAGTCAAAGATCTTGGCGTTCTCGAGATTCCGGCCGGACTCGTAGGCGGTTGAGCCGCCTGTCCTTCCTTTGCTGCAGAGCTTTTTAACCCACCATCCCCAACCCCATTCAGCTCAACAGGCCGCTTCGATGAACAGGTTTTCGCACATTGCGTTCCTGCTTGCCGCCGGGTGCCTCTTCGCCGTCGGCTGTGGCAAGACACCCTCTGCCTCCTACCGGCTCAACATGGTCGAGGCGACAAAACAGCGGCTCACACCGGAACAGGAACGGCAGGTTTCGACGGTCCTGCTGGCAATGTTTGGCACTCCCGATGAACCCGCAGTCCTTCCGGAGTTCGGACTCGACGAGGCCAAACTCCGACTCGCTAGCGGCCCTGTGCGAAGCGACATCGTGGGCCGCAAGAATGGCCTCTACCGTGAGCACTGTGCCCATTGCCACGGCGTGACCGGGGACGGCATGGGCCCGACGGCTGCGTTTCTCAATCCATACCCTCGTGACTACCGGCCCGGGGTCTTCAAATTCAAGAGCACCGAACGAGCCGACAAGCCGACCCACGCAGACTTGCTCCGAATTCTTCGCAACGGCATTGCCGGCACATCGATGCCGTCGTTTGCTCTGCTGAGCGATCCGCAGATCGACGCACTTGCCGAATATGTGAAGTACCTGAGCATCCGGGGCGAAACCGAACTGGCCCTGATGCGGGCCTATTTCGAACTCGACGACGAGGCCCAGGGAGTGCTGCCTGAAACCAAAGAATTCCTGGTCGATGAGACGCTTGTTCCCATCGCGGAAAAATGGAAGACAGCTTCGGACGCCCAGATCGCTGTGCCTGACATGCCCGCCGACATCGACATGGTCGCCTCGATCGCGAAAGGCCGGGAGCTCTTCTACGGCGATAAGGCCAATTGCGTGAAGTGTCACGGCGTCACCGGCCTGGGTGATGGTCAGGCCAACGACTACGACGATTGGAACAAGGCGATCGTCGAGATCAACAAGGAGATTATGGGCGGGCTCGCCAAGGCGGGTGAGACGTCCACCTCCGGCATGTCGGCGGAAGAAGCTGCCGAGCACCGTAAGCAGGTGGCGTGGCTTGGAAGGTTTTCGAGTGTGATCGACGGCGACGCCCTTCGCCCCAGAACCATTCCCCCGCGAAACCTGAGGACCGGCGTCTACCGCGGCGGCCGCAGACCGCTCGACCTCTACTATCGCATCCACGCCGGCATCAACGGAGCGCCGATGCCGGCGGCAAAGGGCACGGTGCCACCCGAGGACATCTGGCACATCGTCAATTACATCCGTTCGCTTCCGTACGAGTTTGACGGAGAACTCGGGGCCGATCGACCCATGGTCGCGAGAGACAGGTTCTAAAGTTCGGGTTTTCCAAAGGACCGGGTTTCCAAACGACGCGGAAGTCCGCTTCGTGACGACGCATAGGCGACACCGGAAACAGCAGAAAGAGCAGAGCAATGGGTAGCCGACTCGGTGGCATTTTCTGGAGCCTTATCTTTCTTGCCGTGCCGATCCTCGGCGTGGCAACGTTCGCCATCGCGCCTTCGTACAACGTCTGGCTGCCGAAAGACGTGTCGGAGCATGGCGCGTCGATCGACGGCCTGTTCATGTTCATCCTCGTGCTCACCGGCGTCGTCTTCATCGTCACGGAGGGCCTGCTCTTCTGGTTCCTGTGGAAATACGATGCCGCGAAGGCCAAGGGGCCGGCGACCTATATCCACGGCAGCCACACGCTCGAAGTGGTCTGGACGATCATCCCCGCCGCCACGCTGCTTTTTCTGGCGATCTACCAGATGAATACCTGGGCGGACGTGAAGATGCGGCGGCCGCCGATGTCCCCGACGGTGGAAGTCGTCGCCCGACAGTTCGAATGGCGGCTGCGGTATCCGGGCAGAGATGGCATGCTGGGCACGAGGGACGACCTGTTTCTGACCAACGACCTCCATCTCCCAGTGGACGAGGACATCCTCATTCAGCTCAAGAGCATGGATGTGCTGCACAGTTTTTTCCTGCCGAACTTCCGCATCAAGCAGGATGCCGTACCGGGCATGAAGATCCCGGTCTGGTTCAAGGCCAAAGAGACCGGCCAGTTTGACATCGTCTGTGCCGAACTCTGTGGCTGGGGCCACTACAAGATGAAGGGGCGGATAACCATCGAATCCCGCCCCGATTTCGACCGGTGGCTCGAAGAGACCTATGCCCGCCAGGAAGCCACCCAACCCGCTCCGGAGGATGTCGCTGGCTCCGCAGCCGACTGAGTTCGCCGATTCCGCACCGATTCCGATTCTCATCCTGATCACCGCCCGACCGATTCGCACGTTTTGGAGAGTTCCATGAGCACCGCCACCGCGTCCACACTCTCGCACGGCACTGCCACGAGCCTGCCACCGGCCCGCAAGCCGCGGCCCGTGGCCGAATTCCTTTCCACCTACGTCTTCTCGAAAGATCACAAGGTGATCGGTCTTCAGTTTCTCTTCTCCACGCTGCTGTGGTTCCTGATCGGCGGCCTGCTTGCTCTCGCGGTGCGTTGGCAGATCGCCTGGCCCTGGTCCGACGTGCCGGTGCTCGGCAAGCTGTTTGCACAGCAGGGCGGCCAGATGGCGCCGGAGTTCTACACGATGCTGTTCACGATGCACGCCACCGTGATGATCTTCCTCGTGATCATTCCCATCCTGGCGGGTGCATTCGGCAACTTCCTGATCCCGCTGATGATCGGGGCGGACGACATGGCATTCCCGACGCTCAACATGCTTTCGTACTGGTTCATGTGGCCGGCCTTCTTCGCCTTTGGAGCGAGCTTTTTTGTCGAGGGTGGCGCAGCAGCCGGCGGTTGGACCAGTTATCCGCCGCTCTCAACCAACGTGGCCTCGTCCCCCGGGAGCGGCATGGGACAGACGCTTTGGCTGCTCGGCCTGACGATGGTCGGCGTTTCGAGCATGCTCGGCAGCGTGAACTACATGACGACGATCATCCTCATGCGGGCACCGGGCATGACGATGTTCCGCTTGCCCATGACGATCTGGGCCATGTTCATCACCGCCATCCTGCAGGCTTTTGCCCTGCCGGTGCTGACGGCTGCCGGCTTCATGCAACTCTCCGACCGCATGATTGGCACCGGATTTTTCTCCCCCGAGGGAAACGTGGTCAACAACGCCATCCCCACTGCCGGCGGCGGTCAGCCGCTGCTCTGGCAGCACCTCTTCTGGTTTTACAGCCACCCCGCCGTCTACATCATGATCCTGCCGGCAATGGGAATGGTCTCCGACATCCTCACCACCTTCGCGAGGAAGCCGTTGTTCGGCTACCGACCGATGGTCTACTCGGTCGCCGGAATCGCCGGCTTGGGCTTTATCGTGTGGGGCCACCACATGTTCATGTCGGGCATGAACCCCGCGCTGGGCGTGACGTTCATGGTGTCGACAATGATGATCGCCCTGCCGAGCGCAGTGAAGACATTCAATTGGCTGGGCACCGTCTGGGGTGGCAGGATCCAATTCACCACGTCCATGCTCTTCGCCCTGTCGTTTGTCTCGATGTTCATCATCGGCGGATTGTCGGGGATTTTCATGGCGGCGACGCCGGTCGACATCTTCATCCACGACACGTATTTCATCGTGGCTCACTTCCACTACGTGCTCTTTGCCGGCACCGCCATGGGTGTGTGGGCGGCGATCTACTTTTGGTTCCCGAAGATGTTCGGTCGGACGATGAACGAGTTCTGGGGCAAGGTGCACTTCTTTCTGACGTTCATCTTCCTGAACGGCACGTTCTTCACGATGCACATCCTCGGGGCGGTCGGCTTCCCACGGCGTCTGGCCGACGCCTACCACTACGAGACCTTCCACCACCTCCAACCGCTCAACGCCTTCATGACCTACTGTGCCATCGGCATGGTGGCAACGCAGGTCATTTTCGCAGCGAATTTCTTTTGGAGCATGTTTTTCGGACCGATCGCCGGCCGTAATCCGTGGAACAGCAACACGCTCGAGTGGACGGCTCCAAGCCCGCCGGGACACGGCAACTTCGACTTCCAACCGGTGGTGCACCGTGGGCCCTATGAGTACTCGGTGCCCGGCGTCGAGAAGGACCACCTGATGCAGACCGACCCCCCGCATGCACTGGCTGCGGCAGCGGCTGCAGCGAGCCACTGATTGAAAAAGGCAGTTGACCAAGCTGTGCCAAAGTCACTCGTGATAGACCGTGCGGAAAGACTGAGCTAGGCGACCTGATCCCAACCATGACAAGCCGCTTTTCCAACTGGCCGCATGCCATAGCGTGCGTCCTTGTCGCCGTCACGGCCTTGCTGCTCTGCTTCGGTGCACTGGTCACGACGTTTGACGCGGCCATGGCAGTGCCCGACTGGCCGGCCACGTACGGACACAACATGTTTTTGTTTCCATGGGCCGAATGGTTCTACGGGCCATGGGATCTGTTCTTGGAGCACGGCCACAGGCTCCTGGGAGCGGTTGTCGGCATGATCTCGCTCCTGCTGGCGGCCGTGGTCTGGCGTAGCTGTCAGAGCCCGGCGGTGCGTGCTCTTGCGGCGGCGGCGGTGCTGCTCGTGGTGGTGCAGGGCGTGCTGGGAGGCGCCCGCGTGCTGCTCGACGACAAGACAGTCGCCAAAGTGCACGCCTGCACAGGCCCGCTTTTCTTCGCTGTGGCCGTCGCCATCGCCACGCTGACGCGTCGCTCCGTGTTGACGCCACCCCCTGACCAGACTTCAGCTGTCACGACGTCGGCGGCACGATCTGCCGGCGGGCTCGCCCTGGCGAGCTACGTGCAACTCGTGGCCGGCGCCCAACTGAGGCATCTCGATACTGCGGTCGATCCGGGGACGTTTCGCTGGCTCGTGGCGTTTCATCTGGCCGGTGCCGTCGCAGTGGCGGCCTTCGCGGTCGCTGCGGTGGTCTGCACGCGGACATGTTCACCGCCGACCGCCCGCCGGTGGTCGCGGGCGCTGCTCCTGCTCGTAGGCGGTCAGATCGCGTTGGGCATCGGCGCATGGATCGTCAACTGGGGGCTTCCATCGGCATGGCTTCCGGCCTCGTGGACGTTCTCCGATCCGCTTCTGGCCCGCAGTGTGTGGGGGGCGACGGTCGTCACCGGCCATGTCGTTCTCGGCATGATGATCCTGGGTGGCTCGGTGGTGCTGGCCCTAGCGACGGGCCTGCTTCGTTCCTCTGCGTCAGTGACGGCCAGGTCCCAGCAGGCTGACCGGCTCCGCGAAAGGGCATTCGCATGACCCCGCCTCCTGATTGTGCTGCTGACTTTCGATCGCCGGCATTCGTGCCTGGTGCAGGAACCGCGGCCATGCATCCGGCGGATGCGACGAGCGTTCGTACCGCAGCCGCGGCGGTTGCAGCTATCGCGGCAGACCTTTCTCTCCTCACGCGTCCCAGGATCGCGGTCATGGTACTGGCCACGG
Source organism: Pirellulales bacterium (assembly GCA_044337765.1). Classification (GTDB taxonomy): domain Bacteria; phylum Planctomycetota; class Planctomycetia; order Pirellulales; family UBA1268; genus CAMCQY01. Next base: position 9,066 of record JBIIMX010000092.1, read on the forward strand.
TCGTGGCCAGCATGTGGCTTACTGCCGGCCGGAGTGTCGGTGGCCTGGCGCTCTTTTGGCTGTTGGTGGGGACAACTCTCATCGCCGCCAGTTCCAGCATTGCCAACCAGATTCTGGAACGGGACGCCGACCGGCTCATGCCCCGCACCGCCCGCCGGCCGATTGCGGCAGGGCGGCTGAGTGTGCCGGCCGCGATCATGCTGGCAGCCATGTTTGTGGCCGTAGGCGGGCTGATGATCACGCTGTCCGCCGGCTGGCAACCGGCCGCGGCGGCGGTGGCGACCTGGTTGCTCTACGTCGTCGTCTACACGCCGATGAAGATGCTGTCGCCACTCAACACGGCGGTGGGGGCGGTGGCGGGTGCGCTACCGGTTTCGATCGGATGGCTGGCGGCGGACGGCCCGCAGCGCCTTGCGGCGGGGGACGCATCGGGGGCGCTCGCTGTGGCGGCCCTCGGCACCGTCCTGTATCTCTGGCAGTTCCCCCATTTCATGGCGATCGCCTGGCTCTACCGCAGACAGTATGCCGCGGCGGGCATGCGGATGCTGACAGTCGACGACCCCAGCGGCCTGAGGGCCGCAGGCCAGTCGCTCGCCGCGAGCTTGGCGATGGTGCCTGTCAGCCTCGTGCTGGCGGTGCCCTCCGGCAGCATCCGCTTGTTTTTGGCCGCGGCGACCGCTTCGCTCGTTTATGCTGTAGCGACGGTGTGCTTCGCCGTTCGACGCGACGATGCCTCCGCCCGCACCCTGTTGTTCACATCCCTCGGCGCACTGCTGGCATTGCTGACCGCCTCGGTCGTGTTTGGCCTGCCCGCATCATCCTGAATTCCCATCCAGACGACTCCTGAGAATGCACTGACCATGAACGCTTCAGCGATCTCCCTGCCGCACGGGCACGATGGCCACTCGCAGGGCCACGACCATGGCCATGACGGACATGGCCACGACGGCCACGGCCACCATGGGCCGGTGCTTCAATACCAGCCCGGCCTGCCGCTCACTCGCGGCAAATTGATCATGTGGTTGTTCCTCTCGACGGAGATCATGTTCTTCGCGGCCCTCCTGGGAAGTTATGTCGTGCTCCGCTTCGGTGCTCCGGTCTGGCCGAAGCCGCACCATGTGCACCTGAGCGAACCGATCGGCGCTTTCAACACGTTCGTCCTCATCTGCTCGAGCGTCACGATCGTGCTCGCTCTCGAGGCCGCCCGTGCAAACAAGACGGGCCTCGCCAAGCTTTGGATGCTGCTCACGCTCCTGCTCGGCACGCTCTTCC
>JBIIMX010000093.1:0-10323 GCA_044337765.1 Pirellulales bacterium
GGAGCATGCAAAGCGACGTGGCGCACGGATTCACGGCGAACTGATCGGCTACGGTTCGACAGCCGACGCCTACCGCATTACCGACACGCATCCCGAGGGCCGGGGAGCCTCGTCCTGCATTCGCCTGGCACTCGCCGACGCGGGGCTGGGCATCCATGACATCGACTACATCAACGCCCACGGTACGAGCACGAGCGTGAACGATCGGGTCGAGACGCTCGCTATCAAGACGGTGTTCGGCGACCATGCCTACAAGATTCCGGTCTCCAGCACGAAGAGCATGATGGGTCACCTGATCGCGGCCGCAGGCGCCACGGAATTGATCGTCTGCCTCCTGGCGATTCGCGATCGTATGCTGCCACCGACGATCAACTACGAGAATCCGGACCCCGATTGCGATCTCGACTACGTGCCGAACAAGGCCCGCGCCGCAAAGTGCGATCGGGCTCTGTCCAACAGCTTCGGCTTCGGTGGACAAAACATCTCGCTGATCGTCGGCCGCTACAACGGCTGACGAAGAACAGCTGACGAAGAACCGCGGGATCGATCCGAAAGCTCCCCGAGTTTCCGCCGGCCGGTTCTCCATCGGCGTTGCCCATCTTCTCCGTCTTCACGCCCGCAGGCTTTTCTCAACTGGTGCGGCCGATACGACCGATACCGTTTGTGATCGCGAGTGGAGTCCGGCTGCGGTGTGCCGCCGATCCTCCCCGCCCCTCGGGAACCCTTGCCCATGAAACGCTCTGCCAGTTTCGCGCTGTTGATCGCCGTGTTCGGCATGTCGAGCGGCTGTTCGATCATCGATCGCCTCTTTCTCGCCAACTTCGACGGGCCCTATGCCCACCAGGCCCGTCATCACGGGGGCGGAGCATGCCAGGATGGAGCTTGCCAGGATGGGGCCTGTCAGGACGGAGCGTGCGAGCCGGGCGGCTGCCAGGATGGGGCCTGTCAAGGCGGCGTCTGTCCGACGGGCGGCGGTCGGGGAGCAGCGTGCCAGAATGGGGAGTGCGAGGGCGAAGCCTGCCACAAGCGGCATGTCGGCCGCTACGGTGGTCTGGCCAAGCATCACCTCAGCCCCGAGGAGGAGGCCGCGCTCGAAGCTTCGGATTACGGGGCGACCGGCCCCGCCGGCCCGCCCACCGGTGCCGTCGCCTATCCCTACTACACGACCCGCGGCCCTCGCGATTTCCTCGCCAAGTGCCCGCCGTCGATCGGTCCGTGAGCAGCGGCCGATTTTTCCAGGCGCAGGTTTGCCGATAGGCTTTCGGGCCTGATCGGCATCCTTCGTTGTTCGTTCTCCCCGGAGCCCGTCGCATGGCCGCGTCCCACGATTCTTCCGCTCGCACGAGCGGGCTCACTTCATCAGGGCGGCTGTCGACGACAGGCTGGCTCGTCTGCGCGATCGCTGCGATCGGCTTTGCATTCGACATCTACGAGCTGTTGATGCTGCCCCTGATCATCAAGCCGGCGCTCGCGGCGCTTGGAGGCGTGAGTGCGGAGGGCGTTCCGCTGCTCTTGCCAGGTTCACCCGAATACACGAAGTGGGCCCGTGCCCTGTTCTTCGTGCCCGCGATTGCCGGCGGCATCTTCGGCCTGCTCGGGGGCTACCTCACCGACCTGCTCGGACGGCGGCGGGTCCTCACCTTCAGCATCCTGCTGTATGCATTCGCCGCACTGGCGGCGGGCTTCGCCACGTCGCTGCCACAACTGCTCTTCTTTCGCTGCCTCGTCTTCATCGGCGTGTGCGTGGAGTTCGTGGCCGCGGTGGCCTGGCTGGCCGAACTGTTCCCGGACGCGCGGCAGCGGGAGCGGGCACTCGGCTGGACGCAGGCGTTCTCCTCGCTCGGCGGGCTGCTCGTCGGTCTGGCCAACATCCTCGCGGCAAAGTTTGCGTTGGCTCTGCCTGCCATTCACGGTGACCACGAGGCCTGGCGGTATACGCTGATCTCCGGGGTCATTCCGGCCCTGCCACTGATCCTCATCCGACCGTTCCTGCCCGAGAGTCCGGTCTGGGCGGAGAAGAAGGCGACGGGCACGCTCAAACGGCCCAGCATTCGTGAACTCTTCAGCCCGGCGCTCGTCCGCGCCACGGTGGTGACGACACTGGTCTTCGCCGCCAGTTACGGCATCGCTTTCGGTGCGATCCAGCAACTGCCGCAGATCCTCGGCGGACCAAAGGGACACGCCGCAATTCTCGCCACTGCCAAGGAGGCGCAGGAGGAGGCGATCGCTGCAGCGAAAGCCCGGGGAGAGACCGTGGCACCGGGGCGGCTCAAGAGCGTCGCAGGGAACGCCACCGACGAAGCGGTGGCCGGCGTCACGATCTATCAGGAGGTCGGCGGGCTCGTGGGCCGTGTGCTGCTGGCACTGGCGGCGCTGAGAATTGCCAGCCGCAGGCTGCTCTTGCGTCTCTTTCAGTTGCCGGCGCTCCTGCTCGTGCCGGCGCTCTTCTGGTGGATCTCGACACAACTGCCGAACGCGGCTTCGCTGCCCTGGATCAAGGCGGGCATTTTCGCGGCCGGCTTGCTCACGGTGTCGCAGTTCAGCTTCTGGGGCAATTACATCCCCCTCGTCTTTCCGACGCACCTTCGCGGCACGGGCGAGAGCTTCGCCGCGAACATCGGGGGCCGCGTGTTGGGCACGGCCGCCGCCTGGCTCACGCTCACGTTCTCCGCCGCCACGCCGCCCGATCCGGTGAGGATCGCCTTGGTGGGCGCGGGCGTGGCAGGGGCCTATGCGTTGGTCGGCGCGATCCTCACGCACTGGCTCCCCGAACCGGAGTCGGGCGTGGACCATGCATGAGGGCGAGGCATGGTCTGGCGGAGCGTCTGCAAGGGACCAGGCGAGGAGTTGGAGATCGACGACGGAACGGGTGCCTGCTGCTGCGGCACGTCACTCGAGGATCGTGCGAGGAGCGCGGGGGGCGTCGTCGGGCAGCGTCGGAACGGTCCAGATCACGTACAGCCCGATCGCCACGGCGCCCAACGCGATGTACCGCAGCCACCATGGCAGGCTGTTGAGCAGCAGGCTGCAGCCGACGACGGCGGCCACCATCAGCACGGCCCGTCGCTTCACCGTTTGGCGAATCCCTTTGTAGTGCTGCCAATCATCGAGCGTGGGTCCGAACCACCTGGACCGGTGGAGCCAGGCGTGGATGCGGGGTGAACCGCGGTAGAAACACCAGCTCGCCAGCAGCAGGAAGGGGGTCGTCGGAACGAGGGGCAGAATCGCCCCCACCACGGCGAGCCCGACGCAGATCCAGCCGCCGGCCACGTAGAGAAAACTGCTGATCGGATCGGTCGTGGGGCGGAGGTCCATGCGTGCGGCGTCCTTCAGGCCGGGCAGTCGGGCTCGAGGGATTCTACCACGTCGGTTTTTTCCGTATGCTCTCGACAGTTTCGGCGGCCCGAATCCTTCAGTTCTTCCCACCTCGCCCTCAATCACCGGAGACACACCCATGCCGCTCGTTCCCATGCGCATCCTGCTCGATCACGCTGCCGAGCACGGGTATGGCATCGCCGCCTTCAACGTCAACAACATGGAGCAGATCCAGTCGATCATGGAGGCGGCCAAGGAGACGGAGTCGCCGGTGATCGTGCAGGCCTCCCGGGGCGCCCGCAGCTTCAGTCAGGACAACTACCTTCGCCACCTGATGCTCGCCGCCGCCGAGCTCTATCCGTGGATCCCCATCGCGATGCATCAGGACCACGGCAATTCGCCAGCCACCTGCACCAGCGCCATCGACAATGGTTTTACGAGCGTGATGATGGACGGTTCGCTGAAGGAGGACGGCAAGACGCCTGCCGACTTCAGCTACAACGTCAACGTGACGAGGGAGGTCGTGAAACTGGCCCATGCGCGGGGCGTGTCGGTGGAGGGTGAACTCGGCTGCCTCGGCTCGCTCGAGAGCGGTCACGGTGAAGCGGAGGATGGGCACGGTGCCGAGGGACAGCTGTCTCACGATCAACTGCTCACCGATCCCGCCGAGGCCGCGCAGTTCGTGGCCGATACGGGCGTCGACGCGCTGGCAGTCGCCATCGGCACCAGCCACGGCGCCTACAAGTTCACGCGGAAGCCCGACGGCGAGGTGCTCGCGATGAAGCAGATCGAGGAGATTCACCGACGCCTCCCCAACTGCCACCTCGTGATGCACGGCTCGTCCAGCGTGCCTCAGGAACTGCAGGACATCATCAACAAGTACGGCGGCAAGATGCCGCAGACGTGGGGTGTGCCGGTCGAGGAGATCCAGCGGGGCATCAAGCACGGTGTGCGGAAGATCAACGTCGACACCGACTGCCGCATGGCGATCACAGGCGCCGTCCGCAAGGTGCTCTGGGAGAGCCCGGAGAAGTTCGATCCCCGCGACTATCTCAAGCCGGCCCGCGAGGCCATGAAGAAGGTCTGTGCGGAGCGGATGGTGCAGTTCGGCCAGGCCGGCAACGCCCGCAAGGTGCCGGTGGTCTCGCTCGAGGAAATGGCGAAGCGGTACGCGAAGGCGTGAGCCCTTGGATCGCCTGCCCGGCACGTTTGGCAGGCATCTGGAGGTGAAAAACACGCGTTGCGGTGGTTGCCCAGTCGGCCTATAGTCCCGCCCCCGCGCGGAGGTTCCGCGCGCATGCCTTCAGGCGGACTCCACCATGACTGCGCCTCCGTCGCTTCCGATCGACGACCGCCGCTCCCCGTCGGAGCCCTCCGACGCCGAGGTGCTCGACCACGGCCGCGAGATACTGCGCGCCGAGGGAGATGCCGTTCTGCGGATGGCCAATGCACTCGATGCATCGTTCTGCCGCGCCGTGCGGATGATCGCCGGCTGTACCGGCAAGGTGGTCGTGACGGGGATCGGCAAGGCCGGGCTCGTCGCCCAGAAGATCTCGGCCACGCTCGCCTCCACCGGCACTCCGAGTCACTTTCTCCATCCAGCCGAGGCGATGCATGGCGATCTGGGCATGTTGCGGCGGGACGACATCGTGCTCGGACTGTCGCAGTCGGGCGAGACGGAGGAGATCACCCGGCTGCTGCCGCACCTCGCGGCGGCAGGCGTGCGGATCATCGCCCTCACTGGCAGGGTCGAGAGCACGCTCGGCCGCGCAGCGGAGGTCGTGGTGGCCACGGGACCGGTCCGCGAGGCGTGCGTGCTCGGGCTGGCGCCGAGCACGAGCACATCGATCCTGTTGGCACTCGGCGACAGCCTGGCGCTGGTTACCAGCAGCCTGCGTCGCTTCACGCACGAGGATTTTGCCGCACGGCATCCCGGTGGCAGCCTGGGCAGACAGTTGATGCGGGTCGACGATGCCATGCGGCCGCTCTCGCAGTGTCGGACGTCCCGCCCTGAGGAGACGGTGCGGACCGTCTTCTCGCAGCCGCTGCCCTCGCGGCGGACTGGCGCCGTGATGATCGTCGACGACGCCGGACTGCTGGCGGGCATCTTCACCGACAGCGATCTCGCCCGACTCTTCGAACGCCGCAACGACGCCGCCATCGACGGCGCGATCGGTGGCGTGATGACATGCCGGCCCACGACGGTGACAGCGGGCACGCGGCTGCGCGACGCCGTTGCGGTGCTCGAGTCGCGGCGGCTGAGCGAATTGCCGGTGGTCGATGCCGAGGGACGTCCGCTCGGTCTGCTCGACATCGTCGACCTGGTGGGCATCGTGCCCGCCGACCCGGCCGCGGTGGCCACCGGCGACGTCGCCGATGTCCCGATGCCGTTGCCCGGCAACGCCGCCGCGTGAGCCGACCTGGCACCGTCGCCAGGCATGTGAACATCACCGACGCCACCACGACGCACAGTCATGACACCATCCACCGAACTCGAACGCCGTCTGGCCGGGGTGCAGCTGTTGCTGCTCGATTGCGACGGAGTGCTGACCGATGGCGGCGTCACCTGGAGCGATGATGGCGTGGAACAGAAGACATTTCACATCCGCGATGGCCTGGGTATCCGCGGCTGGCAGCGGGCCGGCGGTCGCACGGGCATCATCACAGGGCGATCGAGCCGCATCGTGGAGCGACGGGCGGCCGAACTCGGGATCGAGTTCGTGCGGCAGGGAGTCGACGACAAGCTCGCCGTCGCCGGGGCGATCATCCAGGAATGCGGGGTCTCGTGGGAGCAGACGGCGTTCATGGGTGACGACCTGCCCGACCTGCCGGTGGTGTCGCGGTGCGGAGTGGGGGCGGCCGTCGCCGATGCCTGTCCGGAATTGATCGCAGCCGCCGCGGTGGTGACGACTCTGCCGGGCGGCAGGGGGGCCGTCCGCGAACTGGTGGAAAAGATGCTGCGGGCCCGCGGTGGGTGGGAGAGCATCGTCCGCGGATACACAACGCCTCGCGTCGGCACGGACGAAGGCCTGAATCTCGGGAGGGCCTGACGGCGTCTTCCGCCAGCGGACCACTTCATGGAACATCGCCTCGGACGCACGTTGCGGGTGTTTCTCATCGTCCTCGCGGCTGCCGGCTTCCATCGGCTCACCGTGGTGCCGTTGGTGGAGCCGCGCGTGCACGATGCCGAGGAGTCGCTCGAATTGTCGCCCGAACAGGCTGCGGCGATCCGCGTTCGTGCCGACCGCCGGCTCGCGGCGCTGGGAGACATTTTTCCGGCAGGTTCGTGGGAACGTGAGGATCCGATCATGCTGGAGAGCCGGCAGATGCGGCTCCTCTTCAAACAGTATCAGGCCTTGCCCGACGGCCGCGTGAACCTCGTGCCTTGCACGTTGGTGGTGCTCCCCGACCGCAGCCGCTTGGCGGACGATGGCAGGGAGGGGCGGACGCTCGTGCTGCGAGTGCCCCAGGGCGCGGTGCTCGAGTTCGATGAACCGCTCGATCTTCGGCAGGGGCGGCTCGCGCGGCTCATCGGCGGCAGCCTCCGCGGGCAGGTCACTATCCGGGGAACTCCGTCCGCGCCCGGTGCCGACGACGACATCGAGATCGTCACCCGCGACGTGGAACTCGAGGAGTTCGAGGTTCGAACGGCCGAAATGGTGCAGTTTCGGTATGGCCGTTCCTCCGGCAGCGGCCGGGCACTGCTGGCGAGGCTGCTGCCGCGGTCGGGTGCATCGGATCAGGGACCCAGCATTGGCGGCATCGACTCGATTCGCCTCGATCGCGAGGTCCGGATGCGGCTGGAGGGCTTGCAGGGCGGGCTCTTGCCGGGGCAGAAGCAGCCGGCGGGCGGAGCCGAGCCCGGGTCGACCACCGATGCCGCGCCCGTGCTCGTCAGCTGTCGAGGCGGTCTCTGCCTGAACGTGTCGGCCAACGTGATCACCTGCGAGGATCAGGTCGAGGTGGTCCGGACCGTGCCCGGGGGATCGACCGACCAGCTCGCCTGCGAACTGTTGGCGATCGTGCTGGGACGGCAGGAGTCGACGGCCGCGGGGGCTGGCGGCACTTCGGAACTGAAGCCGATCGAGATTCAGGCCAAGGGTACGCCGGTGGTCGCCCGTTCGAGTGGCGCCGGGCTCGAGGCCCGCGCTGCCCGGCTTGGCTATGAGATCGCGACGCGGCGGATCCTGCTCGACGGCGAGGAACCGGTATCGCTCGTGGCACGCGGCACCGAAATGGAGGCCCGCTCGATCGACTACGTGCCGGGGCCGACGTCTGCGCCGGGATCGCTCATGGCGGTTGGTCCGGGTTGGCTGCGGACGCGTTCCGCCGGCTCGCCGCCGGTGCAGGCCCGTTGGCAGAAGTGGCTGCGGATGCGTCCCGACGGGGAAGGGCACGTGGCGTCGATCGCCGGCGATGCGGAGGTGGCAGTCGAGTCGCAGGGCCGGCTGAGCGGATCGGAAATGCATCTCTGGCTCGAACTTTCCAAGCAGGCCGGAGCTGCCCCGGCTGGGACCTTGGATGCGAGCGGCGCCGGCCCCGATTTGTCGGGCGTGCGGCCGACCCGCATGCTGGCCCGCGGCATGGTGGAGATAGAGGCGGAACAGCTCGCCGCGCGGACCGATCGCATGGAGATCTGGTTCCGCAATCAGGATCCCGCGGCGGTGCCGCCCGCCGGCATTGCACCGCGACAACAGGCTGCCGTCGCCGGCGCAGGCCCCGCTGGGGCGAACCCTGCCGGCCCGATGCCGGCCCAGACCCAGGCGCAGACGAGCCCGGGCGCCGGCAGGCTGGTGGCGACCGCAGCGCTCGTGCGTGGCCTCGTAACCATGGCGGGCAACAGGAGCGAACTCGAGGAGATGTCGCTCGAGGGGCAGGTGCACGTTGTGGAGGAACCGCGTGACCAGGCTGCGGCCGGGCTACGCGATGCAACGGCCGAGGCCGGCATGGAGATCCGCGGCGACCAGATGCAGCTGACGCGTCCCACGCGGTTCGACGCGCGGGCGATCGTTTCGGGCCGGCCAGCGGAGGTGCGTGGTCGGGGGCTTGATCTCCAGGGGCCGCTGATCGACTTCGATCGGGGCAGGAATCGCCTCACGGTGGACGGTGCGGGCAGGCTGAAGGTGCCCGTGGCCACCGGTGCGGGTGGATTCGAATCGTTCGGGTTGAGCGGCGGCATGCCGCCGGCGGCAGTCGCAGCGATGCCGGCTGCGGCCATGGCCGGACAGGTGGCCGCTCCTCCGGGATCGCTCGACGTGACCTGGCAGGGACGCATGGATTTCGACGGGCTCACTGCACGCTTCGTCGACCGCGTGGTCACGGTCAGTGGGGGCACGGCCGTGCGGGCCGGCTCGCTCGACGTGGTCTTCAACAGACCAATCGAATTCTCCGCAGGTCAGCCGCAGCCGGCAGCGCGGCCTGACGTGACGCGGATCGCCTGCGGCAGTGGCGTGCGGATCGAGAGCGAGTCGGCCGGACAGGATGGCACCAAGTCGGTCGAGCAACTCTTTGTGCGCGACCTCGTCATTGACCGCACCACGGGGAACGTGACAGGCACGGGGCCAGGGCGTCTGGCGAGCACGAGGTTTGGACAGCCGCCGGGCATGTCGCTGCCGGCTGGGCCACAGGGGCCGGGGGCAGTCCCTGCGGCGGCTCCCGTGGCGGCGCAGAAGGCCGACGAACTCACCTATCTGGGCGTCGATTTCCAAAGGGGCATGCGTGGCAACATCAACCGCCGCGTGATGGAGTTTCATCAGCGGGTCGAGGCGATCTGGGGACCGGTCGCCAAGTGGGGCGACACGCTCGATCCGCACGCTGCGGCCGGCCTGCCGCCGCGGGTCGTGACCATCTCCAGTGACGTGTTGGGGGTGGGCCAGGCGCCCCCGGCGCCGGGGCAGCAGCGAAGCTCGATCGAGATGGCGGCCGGCGGCAACGTTCTCGTCGAAGGGGAGTCCTTCACGGCGCGGAGCGCCCGGCTCACCTGGAGCGAGGCGAAAGACCTTCTGGTCTTCGAGGGGGATGGCCGCAGCGATGCGCAGCTCTACCGGCAGGTGAAGGTGGGTGCAGCCACGTCGAGTGCTTCGGCAGGCAAGATCCTCTACTGGCGGGCGATCAACCGCGTTGACGTCGACGACGCTCGCTACCTCGACCTCGATCAGCTCAATGCCGGAGCCGCCGGCGTCGGCGGTCTTCGCTCGCCGGGCTTTGGCGGCTCCGCGCCGGCGAAGCCCGTCAGTCGCCCGTTACCGGGCACATGAACCGCGTTCGCCTTGTTGGCGAGGCTCCGTGCGTTGCAGAAACGGCTCGATCCAGGCGTGGCTGCACGACACGCGGGCCTCCATCCTGCTTTCGCAGGATGCCGGTGGAGCGGCGGGCTGGTTAGAGTTAAGCTCGGTTTCGTCGACTGTGGACCCTGATCGCCGCCTCCCCTGGCGGCCGATGGAGCCGTTGCAGTCTGGGTGACGCACGCTGATCAACGCGGTCGTGCTCTGGGATCTGCTCCACTCGCAGGAGTCATTTCACCGAGAGGGCTTGTACATGCCGATGCTCTCCCGCCGCACGCTCTTGAAGGGTTCAGGGGCAGCACTGGCCCTGCCTTTGCTCGACGCGATGCGGCCCGCCTTTGGTCGTGCGGCCGACCCGGAGCCCCGTCGGCTGCTGGCGGTCTGCACGAATCTCGGTGTGTATGCCGAGAATTTCTTCCCCACGACCGTGGGCCGCGACTTCGCACTCACGCCCTACCTGGAGCCCTTCGGGGATCTCCGCGACCAGTTGACGGTGGTGTCGGGGACGTCGCACGGGGAGGTAACGGGCGGGCACTCCGCCGAGGCCACGTTCCTGACCGCGGCGCCGCATCCGGGCACTCCCTCGTTCAAAAACTCGGTCTCGCTCGACCAGTTCGCGGCGGATCGGATCGGCTTCCATACCCGCGTGGCGACGTTGCCGCTGGTGGTGGCGAAGAACGGCAACCAGTCGCTCTCCTTCACCTCCAGCGGGGTGATGGTGCCG
>JBIIMX010000539.1:0-2621 GCA_044337765.1 Pirellulales bacterium
CCGCAGGCCCTTGTCGGTGATGACGATCTCGCGGTCGAGAGATGCCTTCGGCTGCGTCAGCGACTCGTCGGTGGCGACCTTGAACAAGCTGCCGGAGGCATCGAGCGGCTCGCGAACCTCGGGGCCTCGGTTCGAGTCACCAGGTGTGGCCGTGTCTTGTGGATAGACATCTGCGATATAGCGATCACTGCCGTCGCCGCCCGAGAGCCGGTCGAGATCGGGACCGCCGACGAGCAGATCGTTGCCCGGGCCGCCCAGGATCGTGTCGCGGTCGTCGAGCTCGTAGCGGGCCCGGGTGCGGCCGGCTTCAGGAGCGACGAAGTCGAGCGTGTAGGGCAGGGCACCTGCGCCGGAGACGGCTCCGCCATTGGCGTCGGCCGCGTACATCCGCAAGTAGTAGCGGCCTGCATCGAGATGCCGCAGGTCGGCGGCGAATACCCCCTTCTCGATGGCCGTGCCGGCCGCATCGAAGAGGTCGAAGGCGACGCCCGTGCGGAGCGCGGCCTGTGGCGCGACCGTCAGTCGCGTGTCGCCGGCGGCACGGTCAGTCACTCCCAGCCGTTTCCCGCCGCCAGCGAGCGACCGGGTGATGTCGAACGTGAGGCCGTTTTGCGGCACACCGTCGGACCGCGTCGGAAGGTCGATTCGCAGTGCCAGCCGGGTGCGGCCGGCAAGCAGCGCATCGCGAACGGCATCCCGTAGCATCGAGTCGATGCCTGGATCGTTCGCGATGCCGGCCTTGTCGCGGATGCGGGCGGCTGCGGGAAGCTGGAGCGAACGAGTCGCGGCTGCCGTCAGGTCGGAGGCATTGACCGCGCCGCTGGTCTCATCGGCTATCACGGCGAACCGCAGCTCGGCCCCAAGATCGTTGGCGACCTGCCGGACGCCAGCGGCGGTGCCGCTGGCGAGTTGGCCCGCCGTAGTTCCGGTGCCGGTGAAGAAGATCTGGCTCGAGGCGGCTATCAGCCCGGCCGCCGCGACATTCGTATTCCCCTGCGCGTCGGCCACCAGGCCGGTCGTCGTACCGGCATCGGCCCATCGGAGCCGGCGCTCCGATTCTGCGCCGCTTGTGGCGGAGAAGTAGAGCCGACTCCCGACGGCAACTAGATCCTTCGGCTCCGAGCCGGCCGTGCTCCGGCCGACGGTCGGCGACACATTCAGATCCGCGACCAGTTGCGCGGTGGTCGAGGCCGCGGCGGCTGCATTTGGTAGGGCAAACAGCTCCCGGCCGGTCGTCGTGTCGGTGGTTCCCCGCTTGGAGTCGGCGACGAAGTAGAGCGTCGTGCCGGCCAGCACCGGCTTCGAGACGCCGCCATTGGTCGTCGCCGCCACGCCCGCCACGGTCAGGCCAATGGCGAACTTGGTGGTTGTGGCGCCGGTGGTGAGACCATCGACGACCTCGATCCGGCTGCCGTGGACTCCCGAAACACCGGAGACAACGAAGAGCCGATCGCGGCCCGTGGCCGAGACCGCAGTGAGGCTGCGGATGTCGCTGATCGCCTGCAGGGCGAGGGACCGAAGGCTGTCGGCCGAGTCGGCGGAGCCATCGGTGACGTAGATCGACGAGCCCGCCGACAGGGCGACCAGGCCGCTGCCGGGCAGCGGAGTAAGGTTGCCCACACCCTCGATGGGGGTTGCCTGCCCATTGTCTCGGATCAGTAGCTGGCGGACGGTCGTCGTCGCCTCGAATGGCTTCGAGAGGTCGAGGGCGAAGGGGCGTGCGGTCGCTGCAGTGACGCTTGCAACGCCTGATCCGGCCACGAAGAGGTATGGAAGTCGGGAAGCACCGACGGTGGCAACGATGAGATGCGTCGGCGCCGTGGCGGACGTCCTAGCCGGCGTCCAGAGCGGCTCGTTTGCGCGGAAGAAGAGCTGGACAGGCAGCGACGTCGGCGAGTCAAGATCGATCGCATAGACCGCGGCCCTGGCACCACCGGTCACGGTGAAGGCCACGCGGTCATGCTGGCCGGTGGCATCGCTCCAGCGGATCGAGGTAACCTCGTCGAATTCGCTCACTCCCGACGCGAGCAGGCGGACCGAGCCACCGGATTCGCTCTGTGGCTGCCGCCAGACAAAGAGCTCCCTCAAGCCGCCGCTGACTGCCGAAAAATAGAGATCGCCATTGAACTGGCCGAGCACCCGCGGGCTCGTGTATCCCGCCGCGGGCGCCGACGTGGTGATCGAGGCATCGACGAGTCGCGTCCCCACGGCCGTGCCGTCGGACTGAAACAGCCGCGTGGTGCCGGCGACCGTGCCGGCGACCGTGCCGGCGACCGTGCCGGCGACCGTGCCGGCGAAGTAGAGGCGATCGCCGATGGCCACGGCATTCGTGCTATCCACGTTCGTCGGCAGGCCCGAGCGCGTCGCTGAATACGCAAGTTCGAGCTTCACGGCATCGACGAGTGCCGTTACGGTCGCGTCGAGGGCGGACTGTGCGCCGGCCGTCGCGCCCGGGAGGGGCCGCATGACTCCGGCGAGGTCGAACTCGATCACGGCGGGGTTGCCGGTCGAGACGCTCGTCGAGGTTGCGGTCTGAGCCGCAGCCGCGGTCCGCTGCGGCTGGAGCACGACATTGGCGAGTGGCGCGGCCGTCACCGCGAGCGTGTTGCCTGGCAGGCCGT
>JBIIMX010000538.1:0-2621 GCA_044337765.1 Pirellulales bacterium
TGGCGCGGCCACGCTCGCCAAGGGGCCGGTCGGGCTGATCGTGCCGCTGCTGGCCTTTCTGAGTTTCACCGCGTGGCGCGGGCGATCGTCCCAACAGGCCGGCTGGATGGCGACGCTCGGCGGCATTCGGCCTCTCACGATCATGTTCGCGGCGGTGCTGGTGGCGGCACCCTGGTACGTCTGGGTAACCTTCCGCACCGACGGCGAATGGCTGCACGGTTTTCTGTTCGTCCACAACATCGGCCGCTTCGCGTCGGCGATGGAAGGGCACTCCGGCTCGATCCTCTACTACCCGGTCGTCGTGGCCGTCGGACTTTTTCCCTGGTCGATCGTGCTGGCAGCCATGCTCGCACACGCCGCCTGGATCCTGCGATCGCCTGCAGCCGACGATCGTCGCCAACCGGTTCAGCTCCTCGCCTGCTGGATGCTGGCCTGGATCGGCAGCTTCTCCTGCGCGGGCACAAAGCTGCCCGGCTACATCTGGCCGGCCTACCCCGCTCTGGCAATCGCGACGGGACTGTTTCTCGCCGACTGGGCCAACGGCCGCGCCGACGCCTCATGGCAGCGGCTTCTGTCGAGGGAGCACGGGCCCGAGCGGGCCATTGGCCTCGTCATGCGGGCGGCCTGGTCGATTCTCGCGGCGGCCGGCATGGCACTCATCATCGGACTGCCCGTGGCGGCCAATCGTCTCGCTCCCGGCTGCGAGTGGCTGGGCATCCTTGGCCTGATACCGTTGGCCGCGGCCCTGGTCGCCTGGCAGAGTCAGTCGGCCGGCCACCGGCACCGCGCCCTGGCGGCAACCGCGGTCGGTGCCTGCCTGCTCGTCACGGCAATGGCATCCCTCGCCGCCGAATCATTCAGCCGCGCGCAGGGGCCGCGGGCGCTGGTTGCCCGACTCGACGCGTCTGCGGGGGCCTTCCAGTGGGCCTGCCTGTGGAATGTTCCGCCGAGCCTCGTCTTCTACACCAACGCCCGCATCGAGAAACTCGAGACCGCCGACGACGTCGCCAGCCATCTCCGGCGGCATCCGCGGGCCCGTGTCGTCATCGACAGCCGCCAAGAGACGCTCGTGTCGGCGATCCTCCCACCGGACTGCGGCGTGCTGTCCCGCGTGCCGACACTCGGCGAGCATGACTTCCTCCTGATCGGTCGCCTTCCGGAGCGCGACACACAGCCGGAACGCTCTCCGCCGCTTGCATGCGCCGACTGAGTCCACCCCGTCCCCTGCCCCTTCCTTTTGAAACACGTTTTTCCGGAGCCATCCATGCAGGACCGCCGTCCGCTCTTCATCGTTCTGGTCGCGTCGATCGTCAGCCTCGCGGCCGGGATCGCGGCCACGCCTTTTTGGGACGAAGACGAACCGCGGTTCGCGGCCATCGCCCGCACCATGGTCGAAACGGGCGACTGGATCGTGCCGATGTTCAATGACGAACTGGCGGTCGACAAGCCGGTGCTGATGCACTGGGCCATGGCCGTTGCCTACACGCTCTTCGGGACATCGGAGATCGCGGCCCGCCTCCCGGCCGCGGTCGCGACCTTGCTCACGGCGCTGGCACTCTTGCGGGCGGGGACACGCTGGTTCAACAGCACGACGGGCATCGTCGCCGCGCTGGCCTACGTGGGCTCTCTTCTGGTGGGCATCGAGGCGCACGCCGCCACGCCCGATGCGATCCTGACCTGCCTCACGACATGGGCGACCGTGCTCTTCGCCGAGGCCTTGCTGTCCGGCCGCGATGCGGCGGCCGGCCTGGCGAAGCTCTCGTGGCGGCGTGCGGCGGTGATCGGCGGACTGCTCGGCCTGGCGGTCGTCTGCAAGGGACCGATCGGCTTCGTCGGCCCGCTGGCCGTCGTGCTCCCGTGGACCTGGTGGCTGGCAGCGGAGCGACGGGTCGCGGCCACGGGCACCGTTTCCCAGCCCGTGCAACGATGGCTCGGAGCGGCATGGCACGCCGCCTGGGACACCATCCGCGCATCGCGGCCGGCCATGCTCGGCGTCGCGATGCTCGCGGTCGCCGCGCCGTGGTATACGGCGGTGTCACTCCGCACCAACGGCGAGTGGTTGAACGGGTTCTTCTTCATCCACAACGTGGGCCGATTCGTCGCCCCGATGGAACGGCACGGGGGGAGCGTGCTGCTCCATCCGCTGGCGATGCTCGTCGGCTTCTTCCCCTGGTCGTGCTTCCTTCCGCTGGCGATCGTCGTGACGTCGTGGCGCGTTTGGAAGCGTGCCGATCCGCCCGCCACCCGGCAGGCGCTCGGCCTGACGCTGCTGTGGATCGCCGTCTGGGTAGGCGGCTTCTCGGCCTCCGCGACGAAACTTCCCAACTACGTGCTGCCGGCCTATCCGGGGGCGGCCCTGCTCGTCGCAGCCGCTGGCGTGGCCGCCGCGCAACGGGGCATCTGGGCCCACCCGGCCTGGATGGCCGCGGGCACCGCCTCGCTGGCCCTGGGTGGCGTGATCACGGCCGCCGCCGTGCTCGTTGCCGAACGTTTTGGCCTCAAAGATGCCGCGCCGGCTGCCCTCGTCGGACTCGTGCCGGTCATCGGCGCCGCCTGTGTCTGGTACTGGCGGCGCGAGCCGCTGCGGGCCATCGCAGTCTTCACAGTCACTGGCCTCATCT
>JBIIMX010000540.1:0-2619 GCA_044337765.1 Pirellulales bacterium
AGAGCACCCGGTAATGGGCGCTGCCCCTGGCGGCCTCGGGAAGCTCGGTGGCAATGGCGGCCGACAGCGTCTGGAAGCCATTGAACAGGTTCCACCCCATGAGCGGCGTATTGCCGGCCGCCATCAGCACGATCATCGTTTCGCCGACGGCCCGCCCCAGGCCGATCATCACGGCCGAAAAGAGACCGCTGGCAGCAGCCGGCACGATCACGCGAACAGCCGTCTGCCAGGGCGTGGCACCGGCCCCCAAGGAGGCGCTACGAAGATGGTCGGGCACACTCGACAGGGCGTCGTCGGCGATCGTGAAGATCAGCGGAATGATGGCGAAGCTCATGCCGATCGCGACGATGAGCGCATTGCGTTGCACGTAGGTGCCGAAGAGCCCCCCGCGGGTGTCGAGCCGCAACGCGTCGAAAAACGACGCTGCGGCGATGGCCAGCGAGAGCGCCAACGCGATGCCGATCGCGAAGGTTCCCAGCGACACGACCGCCGCCTGCTGCTGCGACCACTGTCGACTGTTGCGTCGCAGCCACGGATTCACGAACCGGCCGACCAGCATCGCCGCCGCCAGACCGGACAGCGGCAGGAGTGCGAGCACCCAGCCGCCGAATCCGCTGCCTCCGCGGCCGTCCAGCCACGCGGCCACGTTGCCATGGAACAGCAGCCGTTCCATCGGAGACGCCATCAGGCCTGCCACGACGCAGCCCACGGGCATCGCTACGGCAGCGATGATCGGAAAACGCCAGGCGGCGAAGCGGCTTCTCCAGCCAGCCGGCAGCAGTTGCCAGAGAAAGGCCCCCGTCAGCAGCGTGAGCGGCACGCAGCAAAGCCCTGCCAGCATCGTCATCAACGAGCGCTCAACGATGGGGGCGAAGATCAGCCCGGCCACGAAACCGAGCACCACGCTCGGCAGGCTGGCCATCATCTCGATCGTTGGCTTGATGCGTGCCTTCCACCGGGGGTGCATGAACTGGCTGGCAAAGATCGCCGCAAGGATGGCGATGGGCGTGGCAAACAGCATCGAATAGAGCGTGGCCTTGAGCGTGCCGAAAATAAGCGGCACAAGGCCGAACTTCGACTCGAACGACTCGTGTCCCGTCGTCTCCCAGGCGTGGACGCCGGCGGGATACTTCTCGTACCAGACCTTGCCAAACAACGAACGCCACGAGACCTCCGGATAGCCGGCGTTCAGCGTCCAGGCCGCCAACCGCGTTCCATCTGCGGCGAGCAGCCGGTTCTCGCGGGGCGCGATGAGCAGTTGCTTGACCGGGGCCTCGAGCCCGCCCGAGTCGCCGGCCGGCAGCGACGCCGCCGTTGCGCCGGTGGTTGTCTGCACGAGGCGGATGCCACCGGAGGCATCGGCGACAGCAAGCAGCCGGGAACGGGGCGAGGCGGCGAGCGCAGTGATACCGCGGGCGGGCCCGACGCCCCCGACCGGTGGAAACTCTTTCGCGGCTGCCATCTGCAGGCCGTCGGTGGCGACCGCATCGGCGGAGCGGGTGGCAAAAAAGACCCGCACGAAACCGGCACTGTCACCGATTGCCAGAGAGTTGCCACCGAACACGCGTGCCACGCATGTGACTGCGTGTCGGTCCGCCGCCACGTCGAACGACTCCATCAATACGGGCGATTCGACATCGCGAATCTCGTAGCGACGTGCCGCACCATTCGCCGCAATCAGAAAGAGTTGGTCGCCCAGTTCCGACACACGCACGAACCGCGGCACGAATCCGTCGCTTCCCTCGGCAGATGCGGCCTCGGTCGCCTCGATCGTGGCTCCGGAAGCGGTGGTGACCAGTTCGTCGGTGAGCAGGTTGCGTCGCGACGAAATCGTCTCCACCCGCACACGCCCGGTCGCGTCCAAAGCCGCCACGAGGGGGCCGGCGGTCAGCATGGTGATGTCGACGTCGATCACGGACTGTTGGAGAACGGTCGACGGCGCCGCGTCGAACTCCGTCAGCAGGCGGACGGTCGCATACTGACCTCCAGTCGCCCGCACGATCACGGCATCCCCGTGCACAACGGCCGATCCCGGCGCGAGGCCGAGCGCTGCGGGCGGCAAGCTATCGCCGGCGAGGAAAGACGATTCCAGACCGAGTCGGCCGATGCGGAAGGTTCCGTCCGCGTATCCGACCACGGCCTGAATGCCCCCCGGCAGCATCTGGATCGCGGTGGCACGCTCCAGTCCGCTCTCGGCCGCCGTCCGCGTCAGAAGCGGCACGCCGCCGGCGATCGAGAACACCCGCACGAGATCCCCTTCGGCGGAATCGGCCGGCTGGGATGCAGCCCGTGCATCGAACAGCCAGGCCACCACTCCCCCATCATCGGTCCCCAAAAACCCATCGTTCACCGGGAACGTGGCATCGGTCTTCGCGTCTCCCGCCGGTGGCCGCGATGAGGGAGCTGATGAGGGAGCTGACGAAGCTTTCGTGCCGTCCACGGCCGATGCCGCCCGGTCCAGCGTGAGCCGCGCCGGCCGAAACAGTGGCAGCGCTACGGCAAGCAGGAATACCGCCACTGCCAGCACGGCCACGATCGTGCCGATGCCGCCGAGCGTGATGACCGCGCGGGCGAGTGCATCGCCGGCCCAGACCCAAGAACCGGTCTTGCGGCGGCGAG
>JBIIMX010000541.1:0-2617 GCA_044337765.1 Pirellulales bacterium
AGCCGTCGGTCGAGGGAACGGTGCGGTGTCGGTCGTCTTCGACGCGGCCCCGAGTATCGTCTTTTTACAGGCCGATGCCAACCGCCCCTCCGCCGTACGTGCTCCCGCTTGATTGCGGTTTTTTGCCGCCGGCGGTAGGTTTTCAGCCAATTCTATAGCCGGCTCCATCAGCACCTCGCCTCCCACCATGACACCGCGCATTCTGCTCACGACCACATCGTTTCAGGACACGCCTGGCGAACATCACGCCGCGCTCGCGGCCACGGGCTGGGAGATCATCACCGCCCGTGGGCCGCTTTCCGAGGCTGACACGCTGGCGGCCGTGGGGGCGATCGACGGCTACATCTGCGGGGATGACGCGATCACCCGGGCCGTGTTGCAAAAGGCCGCCCCTCGGCTCAAGGTGCTCAGCAAATATGGCATCGGCGTCGACAAGATCGACGTGCCCGCCTGCAGCGAGCTCGGCATTCCGCTGCTTTTCACACCGGGCGTGAATCACACCACCGTCGCGGAGCACACGTTTCTGTTGCTCCTCGCCCTCGAAAAAAACCTCCTCTTCCATACCGATTCCACCCGTTCCGGCGGCTGGAAGCGGCAGACAGGCCACGAGTTGCTCGACAAGACGATCGGCATCGTGGGGATGGGCAGGATTGGCAAGGAGGTGGCCATTCGGGCGAAGGCGTTCGGCATGCGGCCGATCGGCCACGACATCTACTGGGATGAGGCGTTCGCCGCCGGGCACGGTGTTGCGCGGGCCGCGTCGCTCGACGACGTGTTTGCCCAGGCCGACTATCTTTCGCTGCATACGAACCTCACGCCCGAGACCCGCGAACTGATCCGTGCCGAGACGATCGCGAGGATGAAGCCCGGCGTGATCATCCTGAACTGCGCCCGTGGCGAGATCGTCAAGACCGACGACATTGCCGACGCGCTGAAGTCGGGCCGCGTCCGCGGGTACGGCACCGATGTGCTCGACGAGGAGCCGCCCCGGGCCGACCATCCGCTCACGAAACTGCCCAACTGTGTCGTCACGCCTCACGTCGGCTCGCGGACCCATGAAAGCGTGCAACGTCAGGCGATGGCAGCCGTCACAAACCTGATTCGGGCGATGCACGGCGAGCAGCCGCTCGCGCAGGTCAACCCTGCGGTGCCGGTGAGGAAGGTCGTCTGATCGCCAGCGTCCGGAGCACACTGCGGCCGGAGCGGCCGCTCGAGCCAGAGGTCCAAAGAACTCCTGGGCCTGGAAAAAGACCCGAAGAGAGCATTACCACAGGAAAGGACCCCGGATTTCCACATGTCGGAATCGTTCTTCGTCGTTCCCGTCGCCGCACACGAGGCGGTCATCCGCACGGCCTATCAGCATCGGGGATTCGATGCCGCGGAAGCCGATCATGCGGCGCGGCTGGCCACGTCGGCCACCCGCCACGGAATCCGCACGCACAACGCCATCAAGGCGGTCCACCTCGACGACCTATTCGGCTCCAAGGCGGGCGGCTGCGTGCCGAAGGCGGCGATCAGGAAGCTGCCCTCCCGGTTCGACGCAGCCGAGGTCTGGGACGCGGGAAAGAAGCTCGGGCAGTCGGTGGCCTGGGAGGCGATCGACACCTGCATGCGGCTGGCCGACAAACACGGCACAGGCACGGTGTCGGTCGACAACGCGTTTCATTACCTGTGGGGCGGTGGCTACGTGATGGAGGCCGCAAAGAGGGGCTACATCGCCTACACCAACTGCACGGCTGCGCTGGCCGAGGTGGTGCCGTTTCGAGGCGTGTTTCCCACGCTCGGCACGAATCCACACTCGTGGGGTTTTCCCACGAGCGAGGCGGTCGGTTTTCCGATCGTGATCGACTGGGCGACGAGCGTGATCGCGATGGGCCGCGTGCAGCAGCTCAAACGTGAAGGGAAGCCGCTGCCCCCAAACGCCGCCGTGGACAAGGACGGCAAGCTCACCACCGACCCCGACAAGGCCGTGTCGTTGATCCCGTTTGGCGACCACAAGGGCTACGGCCTGTCGCTGATCAACGAGATCGTGGCGGGCTTCATCGGCGGCTCGCTGCCCACGCTCCGCTGCCGGGCGCCGGTGGCGGGCGAGAAGCAGACCTGCGGCTTCTTCTTCCAGGTGATTCATCCCGAGGCCCTCTCGGGCGGCGCGTTCGCCGGGGGCCGCAGCCAGCAGGCCAACGTGAAGGCGGTGCTGGCCGACGTTCTCGGCCACGGCAACGAACAGTGCATGCTGCCCGGTCAGATCGAGGCCCAGGCCGCGGCCCGCAGCGACGCGGCCGGAGGCCTGCTCTTTTCGCGGGCCGAGGTGGAGGTCCTCAATGAGATCGCCACCGAGGCCGGCGTCGCTCCGTTCGATCTCAACGCCCTCAAACCTGCCTGAATACCGCCCGCCTGAATACACCTGCCTGAATACACAAGGAGAGAACCATGGCGCTGCCCATCAAGCCCAAGGAATCGTGTGCCTTCGACGAGGTTTCGCTCGGCGAGATCATGCTGCGGCTCGACCCCGGTGAGGGCCGCATCCGGACGGCCCGCCAGTTCCACGTCTGGGAGGGCGGCGGCGAATACAACGTGGCCCGCGGCCTGCGGAAGTGCTTCGGTCTGAAGACCGCCG
>JBIIMX010000542.1:0-2615 GCA_044337765.1 Pirellulales bacterium
CGCGATGTCGGGCTGCGGGCCGCGGGGCCGATACAGACATGGTAGCGGTAATTCCGACCCCGCGCTGTAGACTACCCGACCGACCCGTCAGGAGCGCCCATGTCGCAGGAATGCCGTGAGTATCGTCAATCAGAATGGAATGAACATCTCGCCAGCCATGTGGCGGCGCGGGCCATCGACTGGTTTGCGGAGGATTTGGGCCACGAATGCGACTGGACGAGCGTCGGCCTGATCGACCGCTCGGCCCGCAGCGAACTGGCCGTGATGGTGCGGAGGCCAGGGGTGATCGCGGGGCTGGCGGCTGCCGGAATCGTGGCGGGCGTTGCCGACGCCGGTCTCGAGTGGCGGCCGCTGGTGGCCGATGCCACGGTCGTCGAGGCTGGTACTCGGGTGGCCATTCTTGCGGGGTCCACCCGCAGCGTGCTTGCCGCCGAACGCGTGGTGCTCAATCTGCTGGGCAGAATGTCGGGCGTGGCCACCGCCACCCGCCAGCTCGTCGATGCCGTGGCTGGCACAGGCTGCCGCGTCTATGACACCCGAAAAACCGTTCCCGGCTGGCGGCTGCTCGACAAATACGCCGTTCGAATGGGCGGAGGCTGGAACCACCGCATGGGGCTCTACGATGCCGTCCTCATCAAGGACAATCATCTGGCCGCCCTGGCTGTCGCGGGTGTTTCTCCGGCTGCGGCGGTGCAGCGGGCGCGGGCCTTCTTGGGAGCCACCTTCCCCGCTTCGCGGGCCGATGCCATGGTGGTGGAGATCGAAATCGACGCCGTGGAGACGCTCGAGTCCGTGCTGGAAGCCGGCCCGGACATCGTCCTGCTCGACAACATGACGCCGCACCAATTGGCGTCGTGCGTGGCCACGCGGGACGCAGTCCGGCCGGACGTCGTGCTCGAGGCATCGGGAGGCATCCGGCCCGAAACCGTGGCCGAGATCGCTCGGACCGGCGTCGACCGGGTCAGCACGGGCTGGCCGACACATGGCGCCCCATGGCTCGACATTGCGCTGGACTGGGGCTCGTGAACCGCCCCTGGAACGCCGCGGTTCGGGGCTGCCCATGCCCCGTCGCCGGACGTTCGCTACGTCGACCAATCCGCTGAGACGGATCGGTGCCCGCTGCCCTTCGCTCACTCGATGCTGACTGCGCTCCGGCATCCTGCCTGCGCTGGTCAGCAACGCCGGCTCTCGGGACATGGGCAGCCCCTCACGGACGCATCGGGCTACTAGGTGCTAGGCCCGGAGGGCCGGGTAAGCACCAGCGGGCGGAGGCCCGCCAAGCGAAAATGGCAGGATGCCATGTTTCGCGTGCAGTCAGACGCCGAGCAGGCGATTTCGCTTGGTGCGACGTTCAGCGCGGAGTCGGGCTCGACGCTTGGTCTCGCTGGGCTTCTCGAAGAACTCCCGACGCCGCATCTCCTTCTTGATGCCGCTGCGCTCGACCAATTTACGGAAGCGGCGGACCGCCTCCTGAATGCTTTCGCGTTCGCGAACCGTCAGTTTGACCATGCGTTTTCCGGATCGTCTCAGGCTGGATGAGGGAATGGCCGCGGACCGTCCCGCGGGCCACGAAGTATAAAAACAGTCCTCCGCGGCGTCCATCCGGCCTCGGGCAGATCGCGGATTTGCGGGGTAGTCGCTGATTTGATGGTTTGTGGGTGGCAGGCAAAGCGGTCACAATCTGGCTCGCCCAAATCATTGCCCGGCACCCGGATGGAGCCTCGAACGGATGGACGACAGCGGCCTCAGCGGCATGGTGAACACCCTTGCCAGCGGCGGCGATGCCGATGTGGGCCGAGAACTAGTCGTGGCGTTGGTGGCGATGACGCTCTTTTTCGTCTCGGCCCCCCGGGGTCGCCGCTGGCTGTCGTGGGGCCCGGCCATCCTGCTCGCTCTGTCCCCCCTGCCCTTGGCGGTGGCGTGGCTCTTTCCGGAGTCGGCCGACGCTCCCCGGACGGCGGCGTTCGGCGTTCGCTTCCTGCTGTTGGCATCGCTCCTGCAGTCGGTGCTGCTGATGATCGCGGTGTCGGTATGGGAGCGTGTCAGCCGGCCCATACCGCGGATCTTTCTCGACGTGCTGCGGCTGCTCACGATCGCTGCTGCACTGATCGCGATTCTCTTCGAGGCGGGCGTGCGGGCCGACAACCTGTTCACCGGGTCTGCCGTCGTGACGGCGGTGCTCGGCTTCGCCCTCAAGGACACGCTCGGCAACGTCTTCGCCGGTCTCGCCATTCATGCGGAACACCCCTTTGAATTGGACGACTGGATTCAATACGACACCAATCCTGCCCACATCGGCAGGGTCGTGGAAATCAACTGGCGGGCCACGAAGGTGATCACCCTCGACGAGGCCTATGTCATCATTCCCAACGGACAGCTCGCGCAGGCGTCGATCCGTAATTTCACCAAGCCCGAGCCCTGGTCGCGTCGCTCGCTGTTTGTCGTCGCACCCTACGAAGTCTCGCCGCAGCGTGTGCAGCAGACGATCCTCGACGCCATCCGCGGCAGCTTCGGCGTGCTCGAAGATCCTGCGCCATCGGTGGTCACCAACGATTTCAAGGAACGCGGCGTCGAGTACTGGGTCCGCCTGTTCACCAACGAATTTGGCAAACGCG
>JBIIMX010000094.1:0-10248 GCA_044337765.1 Pirellulales bacterium
CGTCACGAGGTTGAGCGCGCCGGGACCGCTCGTCGCCATGCACACGCCGGGCTTGCCGGTCGTCCGCGCATAGCCCTGTGCCGCGAAGCCACCGCCTTGTTCGTGCCGCGGCAGGATTGTCCGCAGCCGATCGGCTGCGCGGGTGAGCGACTGATGAAGCGGCATGCTCGCGCCACCCGGATAGGCGAAGATCACATCCACTCCGTGCCGGATCAGCGACTCAACGACCACGTCGGCCCCACTGACAAAGGCTTCGGAGGTGCGGGGACGGGAGACGGTGGCCATGGGATGGGCTCCTCGGGAGTGGGCGGGACTGGTCCGGCGACAGCCGGCCAACCTCCCTTCAAAAATACACGATAAATGGCCCGTCGCGTCAGGGGTCGATTTTTCGGCAAAATATGACGATTCCGAAGACCCGCCGGCCGTCGGCAGGCATTCAGCCCGCCGTGGCGGCGAGTTTTCGAGAGTGCCGTGTCCCTGGCCCGCCGTGGCGGCGAGTTTTTAACTTGCCGTGTTCCTGGCCCGGCCGTGGCGGCGAGTTTTTCAACTTGCCGTGTTCCTGTCCCGGCCGTGGCGGCGAGTTTTCAACTTGCCGTGTCCCTGGGCCGGACGTGGCGGCGAGTTTTTCAACTTGCCGTGTTCCTGGCCGGATTTCACAAGTTGAAAACTTGTGGCCACGGGGGCAAACGCTTCGGCAGAGCCCGGCCGTGGCGGTGAGTTTTTCAACGTGCCGTGTCCCAGACCGGCTGCCCGGCCCTTCCTGCTTTGAGTCTGGTCCGCCGCCCGATTTCACTACAATCCCCAGCGTGGCAGATTCCTCGTTTTCCGGACTGGCCGGCCGCTTGCTCGGCCTTGCCCACACGCTCGATACGCACAACGGGTTCGCTGAAGTGGTTGCCAGTCTCCGGGCGGGACATGGCGGCACGATCGGCGGAACCTGGGGTTCGGCGTCTGCGCTGACGGCCGCCGCCCTCGCAGAGGCCGCTGCCGACGCGACTGATTCCGGTGGCCGGCTTGTCGTCGTGCTGCCTCATGCCGCCGACGCCGAATTCTTCCTCGACGACCTTGCGCTCTTCACGCGGGCGCCCGTGGCATTGCTGCCGGCGCTCGAGGGCTACGGCGATTCGACGCTGGCCAACGACCCCACCGCTGCGGAACGTCTGGCGCTCGTCAAGCGAATGATCGGCCCTCCGGCGGAGCAGCCGCGGATCATCGTGACGACCATTCAGGCTCTGCTGACGCCGCTGGTCGATCCCCGCGAGATCGAGGCCAGCACTCGCCGCTTCAGCGTGGGCAGCCGGCTCGATCCTGCGGAACTGGCTGACTGGCTGGTCGCACGGGGCTGGGAAGCGGCCGACGCCATCGACACTCCCGGTACGTTCGCCCGCCGCGGCGGCATTCTCGACCTCTTCGCCACCGACTGGGAACGCCCCATCCGCGTGGAACTGTTCGGCGATGAGATCGAGTCGCTGCGGACGTTCGACACCGTCAGCCAGCGGAGCGTCGACACGCTCGAATCCGTCGACCTCACGGCGCTCGTGCGGGAGGCACAGGCCGCGGGGGGGGCGTCGTCGCGGCGAACGCAACTTGCCGATATCGTGCCCGCCGAGTCCTGGTGGGTGCTTGTCGAGCCTGGAGAGATCGCCGAGGAGGCAACACGAGCCCACCAGCGGCTGGCCGATGCCGGCGATGGCACCGGGCAGGCCGCCGGGCTTTCCGACCCAGCGGAGGTGTTTGCCCGAATCTACCGGTTTCCCTCGGTGACGCTCTCCGCCGTGGCTCCGTCGAGCCTCGAATCCACGGCACTCCTGGCCATTGAGAGCGTGGAGCGGTTTACCGGCGTGCTCGATCGTGTCCGCGACGAACTTGAGACTGTTGGCAAGGATCAGGAGGTCTGGGTGGTCGCACCGACCGCGGCCGAGGAGAAGCGGCTCGGGGAACTCCTGGCCGAGTGCGGGCCGGCGCGATCGGGACGGCTGCACTTTGCCCGTGGACACCTCTCTGGAGGCTTTCGGCTCGTGCCAGAGAAAACCGTGCTGATCTCGAGCGCGGAACTCTTTCGCCGCGAGGACGTGGCGACGTCCCGGCCGGCGAAGCAGCGGCTGTCGCGGGCAATCGACACCTTCCTCGACCTCCACGACGGGGATTATGTCGTCCACGTCGCCCACGGCATCGGCCGCTACAAGGGTCTCAAGCTGCTCGAAAAGCATGGCCGTACGGAGGAGTTCCTCGAGATCGAATTCGCAGAGAGCACGCGGGTCTACGTGCCGGCGTCCTGCATAGAACTCGTGCAAAAGTATGTGGGCGGCAGCAAGCTCGCCCCCCGGCTCGCGAAGGTCGGCGGCACCCTCTGGGAGAGGCAGAAGGCGGCTGTTGAGAGGGCCGTCGCCGACATGGCCGCCGACATGATTCAACTGCAGGCCCGTCGGGAGAGTCGTCCCGGCGTGGCCTTTCCGCCCGAAACACCCTGGCAGCGCAGCTTCGGCGACTCGTTTCCTTTCGATGAAACGCCGGACCAGCTCACGGCGATTGAAGCGATCCGCGCCGACCTCGAGCGGCCGCGGCCGATGGATCGGCTGCTCTGCGGGGACGTCGGCTTCGGCAAGACCGAACTGGCGATGCGCGCGGCGTTCAAGGTTGCGGAGGCGGGGGCTCAGGTGGCCGTGCTCGTGCCGACAACGGTGCTCGCAGAGCAGCATCGCCGGACGTTCATCGCCAGGTTTTCCGAGTTCCCGTTCACGATCCGCGCACTCTCGCGGCTCACCGGCACGAAGGAGGAACGGGACACGCTGGAAGGGCTCGCTCGCGGCACGGTCGATATCGTCATCGGCACACACCGGCTCGCCCAAGCCGACATCCACTTCGCCAATCTTGGCCTCGTTGTCGTCGATGAAGAACAGCGGTTCGGAGTGGACGTCAAGGAGAAGCTCAAGGCGCTGCGGGCCAGCGTCGACGTGCTCACGATGACCGCCACCCCGATCCCGCGCACGCTCCATATGGCGATGCTCGGCATCCGGGACATTTCCAATCTCACCACGCCGCCCTCCAATCGCATCGCAGTCGAGACCCGCGTGGCCCGCTGGGATGAGCGGCTCATCCGCACCGCAATCGATCGGGAGCTCGCGCGGGGCGGGCAGGTGTTCTTCGTGCACAACCGCATTCACGATATCCACAAGGTGCAGCACAGGCTCTCGCAGATCGTGCCGGAGGCGACGATCGTCATCGCCCACGGGCGGCTCTCCGAGTCGGAGCTGGAAGAGGTCATGCTGGCATTCGTTGCGGGGAGGGCCGACATCCTGCTGGCCACCACCATCATCGAGAGCGGCCTCGACATTCCGCGGGCCAACACCATCTTCATCGACGAAGCCGATACCTACGGTCTGGCTGACCTGCATCAGCTCCGCGGCCGCGTCGGACGGTCCCACCACCGAGCCTACTGCCACCTGCTGGTCGATGAAGCGGCCACTCTGACGAGCACTGCCGCCAAGCGGCTGCGGGCGATCCAGGAGTTCTCCAGCATGGGCGCCGGCTTTTCGCTGGCGATGCGCGACCTCGAGATCCGCGGCGCGGGCAACCTCTTGGGAACACAGCAGAGCGGCCACATCGCCACCGTCGGCTACGAACTCTACTGTCGGCTGCTCGAGCAGGCCGTCCGCGGGCTCAAGGCTCTGCCGCCGGCCGAGCCACCGTCGGTGACCATCGACCTGCCCGGCACCGCCTGGCTGCCGCGCGACTTCATTCCCGACTTCCGCGCGAAGATCGACGTCTATCGCCGGCTATCGCGGGTGACAGGGGAAGCCCAGGTAGATGATTTGGCGGCGGAACTCGTCGACCGGTTCGGCCCCCTGCCGGCCGAGGTGAATCGGATGCTCGATTTTGCCCGGCTGCGAGTCGCCGCCGCGGCCCATGGAATCGATTCGATCACCCGTCAGCCGGGCATGCTCATGATCGGGCATCACGATCCGCAGGCCATCCAGCGGCTCCGGGCGGCCTGGCAGGCTGGGGGGAAGACGCTGCGTGTGGTCGGTGACCGCACCGCCGTCGTTCCGCTGGAATCGCGGGTTTGTGATGATCCCGACCGGCTTGTGGCGGCTGTCAGGACGCTCTTGCGACCCGCTCGTGGGCGTCCCTATAGTCCCCGGCCATCTTCGACCTCCGCGCGGCCGTAACCGCGGTTCGCGGAGCAGTTCGAGCACGCCCCAGAACGAGACCGTGATGGTTCATCCCGGCCGCTATTTCCAGGTCCGTCGCAGCTTCGCAGCGGCATTCTGCGCAGTCGTTCTGCTTGTTGTAGGTACTGCGTCGGCCCAGAACCCATCACAACCCACCGACGATCCAGCCGCAGATGCCGCAGCGTCGTCGGCCGCCTCGGCTCCTTCCTCTCGCAGCATGGTCGGGCCGGGACAGATGCCCCATGTTCCGAAGGCACTGTCGCGGCCCGAGGGCTGGCCCGGTGGCAGCGGAGCTCTCAAGGGAGCGCTCGACAACCATGTGCTCTCGAGCATCCTCCCGAATCCTGGCGGTCCGCTCGAGCCGATTGCCAGCCCGATGAAAAAGTCCGATGCCGATGCGGGGTCAAAGTCTGGCGTCATCCGGGCCGGCTTCGAGGAGACTCTCCCGTCTGCGTCGACCGCCGCAGGAGAGTCTGCAGGCATGCAGTCGCTGGACAATGCCCGAGTGGTCGCCCGGGTCGGCCCCGAGGTCGTGCTGGAAGGTGATCTGCTTACGCCCACTGCGATAGCCTGGCTGGACAAGGTTTCGGGTGGTCTCACACCGGAACAGGTGCGTGAACTCAAGACACAGATCTGTCGGCAGGTGATCAAACAGCACGTTGAATCGCTGGTCGTCTATGTGGACGCGTGCCGGACGATTCCCGAGGATCGCCTTCCGGAGATCGAAAAGAAGGTCAACGAGGCGTTCGACCAGCAGCAGCTGCCGCGGATGGTCAAGGATGCAGGGTTGGCCAATGGACTCGAATACGACCAGTTTTTAAGGTCGCGGGGGCAGTCACTCGACCGTATCCGCAAGACGTTTTTCGAACGCGCTCTCGCCCAGCAATGGATTCAGCAAAAGGTGATGGAAGAAGGGGAGATTCCACACGCCGAGATGATTGCCTGGTATCAAAATCACCTGGCCGAGTATGAGTATCCCGCCAAGGCCCGCTTCGAACAGCTGACGGTGAAGATCACGGCCGGTCGTCCCCGAGGGCAGGCTTGGAACATGCTGGCGGCCATGGGGAATGAGGTCATGCAGGGCAAGCCCTTGGCCGACATCGCCCGGACCCGGTCCGAGGGCCCTACGGCAGCGACCGGCGGTGGCTACGACTGGACCACCAGGGGCAGCCTCGTGTCGAAGGTGGTCGACGAGGCGGTCTTCACGCTGCCTGTGGGACAGATGAGCGCGATCCTCGAAGATGGTTCGTCCCTGCACATCGTCCGGGTGACCGAGAGAACCGACGCAGGCCGCACGCCCTTCATCGAGGCCCAGGTGGGAATCCGCAACCAACTGCAGGAAGAACGCCGCAAGCGGCAAATGGACGAATACCTCGCCACCGTCCGCGACCGTACTCCCGTCTGGACGATCTTCGACGACGAACCCGGCGGCGGGCCGACGCAGGCCGGGGCTCAGCCAGGGACGCAGACAGCGAGCCAGCCCCGTACGATGCGGTGATGCTCGGGTCGGCATTCGCAGCGATTGCCGACCTGTGCCGAGCGGGCTAGACTGCCCTCTTCCGTGGGATTTTTGCGGTCTGTGCGCCGCTCCGCACCGGCTGACCCACCGCCAAGGAGATTCGCCCATGAGTGCTCAAGTGAAGCCATCCGCCTCCGCTTCGGCGCCATCCGCCCCCGCGACTCCGCCGTGGTCCGGCACCCGGTCGGACGGCGTCGCCCGGCTGGAAATCAACGGTCGCACCACGGAACTCCCGGTCGTCGTCGGCACCGAGGGGGAGCAGGGGATCGACATCGCCAAGCTGCGCAGTTCGACCGGCGCCATCACGCTCGACGAGGGTTTCGTCAACACCGGCTCGACCACCAGCGCGATCACGTTTCTCGACGGCGAAAAGGGAATCCTCCGCTACCGCGGCTATCCCATCGAGGTCTTGGCGGAAAAGTGCGACTTCGTCGAGGTGGCCCATCTGCTCATCTATGGAAAGCTGCCCAACGCTGCCGAACTCGATAGCTTCCGGACGGCGCTCTCGCATCACACCATGATCCACGAGGACATGCGGAGCTTCTACAATGGGTTTCCCCGTGACGCGCATCCGATGGCGATCCTCGGCAGCGTGGTGGGAGCCCTCTCCACCTTCTATCAGGATTCGCTCGATGTCCGTGATCCGCGGCAGGTCGAGGTGAGTGTGCATCGCCTGATGGCCAAGCTCCCCACGATCGCCGCCTACAGCCACAAGAAGTCGATCGGCCAGCCACTGATCTATCCGCGCAACGACCTCTCCTACTGCGAAAACTTCCTGCAGATGATGTTCGCGGTGCCGTGCGAGGAATACCACTGCGATCCAGACTTTGCAGACGCCCTCGACATGCTGCTGATCGTGCATGCCGACCACGAGCAGAACTGCTCGACGTCCACGGTTCGGATGGTCGGTTCGAGCGATGCCAACCTCTTCGCGAGCATCTCGGCCGGTATTTCCGCCCTGTGGGGCCCGCTCCACGGCGGCGCCAATCAGGCCTGCGTCGAAATGCTCGAGAAGATCGGCGCCGATGGTGGCAACGTCAAAAAATACGTCGACCTCGCGAAAAAGAAGGACTCCGGCTTCCGGCTGATGGGCTTCGGCCACCGGGTCTACAAGAACTACGATCCCCGGGCAAAGTTGATCAAGGCCACGTGCGACAAACTCCTCGCCAAACTCTCGCTGCGGGATCCGATCTTCGACATCGCTCAGCAGTTGGAAGAGGTCGCGCTCGCCGACGAATACTTCATCGAGCGAAAGCTCTATCCGAACGTCGACTTCTATTCGGGAGTCATCTACCGGGCAATGGGCATCCCGGTGCAGATGTTCACAGTCTTGTTCGCGATGGGACGGCTGCCGGGCTGGATCGCCCACTGGATCGAGATGCACCATTCGCCCACGAAAAAGATCTGCCGTCCGCGCCAGGTCTACACCGGCGAAACGCTCCGCGAGTTCGAGCCGATCAACAATCGCGGCTGAGAGTTCCGCCGGCTCCCGGTACGCTGGCAGCCTCTCATCGACCCAGCCCCGGCGGCTTGGGCCGTTTGCCGAGGGTTCGGCCGCTCACTTCCGCTTCTCTCGGAAGAAGGAGGTGAGGATCTGGCCGCACTCGTCGGCCAGGACCCGGCCGGTGTGGTCGACGCGGTGATTGAGACGGGGATCTTCGAAGAGACGGTACAGCGATTCGACGGCGCCGGCCTTGGGGTCGGCCGCGCCCCACACCACGACGGGCACGCGGGCCTGCAGGATCGCGCCGGCGCACATGGGGCACGGTTCGAGCGTGACGTAGAGCGTGCAGCCCTCGAGCCGCCACGAGCCGAGCGCCGCTGCTGCCTGTGTGAGGGCGATCATTTCTGCGTGGGCGGTGGGATCGGCCAACTGCTCCCGCTGATTGTGAGCGCTGGCGATCACCCGTCCGGCTGCCACCACGATCGCCCCCACCGGCACCTCGTCTTCAGCCGCCGCCACTCGCGCCTCTTCGAGCGCAAGCCGCATCCAACGGGCATGGGTCTGTTCCCCCGTCAGCCCATTTCCAAAGGCGGCCAGCAGTTCCTCGAGGGATTCGTCCGGCGGCATCGCTTCGTCGGGGAGCATGTGTCTGGTTCGCTGGGTATGTCGCAGGACGGCGGCCCGTCCGGGTGACCCGCACTGTAGTCTCCGCTGAACAGGTGCGACAAACAGCCGCTCCGAGCGGGCTCATTTGGGGCCGGGCTTTCTGTCGGGTACCATTCCCCGAGACTCCGTCATCAACGCTCCAGGCTCATTTCAGGAATTCGACATGGATCCCACCCTGCTTCTGCTCCGCTGGGCCCACATTCTTGCCGCCATCGTGGCGATGGGAGGTCTCTTCTTTGCCCGCTTCGCGCTTGTGCCCGCACTCTCCGAAATCGATGCTTCCACGCGGGACCGAATCCACGACGCGATCCGTCGCCGATGGCTGCCTTGGGTGATCGGCGCCATCACCGTGCTGCTGGCGAGTGGCTTGGTCAACTTTCTGCTGTTCAACGGTCGCGTCAAGGCGGAAGGCTGGGCCGATGGGCAGTGGATGCGGCAAACGAGCTATCACGCCCTTTTCGGCGCGAAGTTTCTGCTGGCCATGGTCGCCTTTTACTTCGCCAGCGGCCTGGTTGGCCGCGGGGAAGGCACGCAGTGGATCCGAAACGACCGTGCCAAGTGGCTCTCGGTCACGCTGGGGCTGACATTGGCCGTCGTGTTGCTCTCCGGCTGGATGCGACAGCTCCATACGGGTCCGAACAAGGTCGAAGATGGCGGGGTCGGCGTGCCCTCCATCACCCAACGTGACGGCGCCGAAGGCGATGCAGCTCGAGGAGGGGGCGCTGATCAAGACCGCTATCGCGATGGCAACGCGGGGTCTGTTTTCCGTGAATCGGGCACGGGCGTCTCGGAGACTGCCCCCGTGGCAGCCCCGGCTCCGTAATTCCAATTTCCAGACCCGTGATATCCAGACCCGTGGCCGACGCCCTGGCCCGACGAATCTGGCAGGGCTTTTGAACAGCCCGTACGAGTGGAGGCATGCGATGGACAAAAAGGAAAAGAAGCGGCTTGAAGTGCTGCAGCAGAAGATCGCCAAGCTTCAGCAACTGTTGACGGGCGCGAAGAAGCAGCCCGACGATCCTGCCGAGGTGCCGCGACTCGAGAAGGAACTTGCAGTCGCCCACGCCGAACTGGCGGCGCTCAAGAAGGCCTGAGCCAGACAAAGGCAACTCGGCTCGCCCGCACCGCTGCCCAGCGATGGTATCCTGAAGGCATCTGCTCGAACCGGCGGCCTCGCTCCGCGGCGATGCAGATCCCACCACCGTTGCCAGCACCATGCCCCTTTCCGGATTCTTCGCCCGCTTTTTCCGGGGAAAGCCCCGTGTCGATCTCTGGCGGCGCTACGAACGGATGCGGGAAAGCGTGACCGGCACGATGTCGCAGTTTTATAAGGTCCGCGAAATCGGCACGGGCGAGGTGCGCGGCCTGAAGATCATCGACAGCGAGAAGAGCGGCCCCGTCGAGGGCCGCTACCGCGGTCTCAACAAGCCGGGCGAAGGAGAGATCGGTTCCCGCATCACGGGACCCAACATTGCCAAGACGCTCGAGTGGGGAGAGTCGACGGCAGGCGAGTCCTACATCCTGATGGAATTCATCCCCGGTACGGTGCTGCACACAGTTCTCTCGGCACGGGAGCCACTGCCGCCGGCCCAGCGACTCGATCTCGTGCGTCAGGCGGCCAAGGCTCTCGCCACGGTGCACAACGCGGGCTTTATCCATCGGGATGTCTGCCCACGAAACCTGATGCTGTGCCCGGACGGCCGCCTGATGCTGTTCGATTTTGGACTTACCGTGCCCGATACGCCGGCGTTTCTTCAGCCCGGCAACCGCATCGGCACCCCCAGCTACATGGCTCCGGAGGTGGTCCGTCGACACCCCATCGACAAACGGCTCGACATCTTCTCCTTCGGCGTCACCGCCTACGAGATTTGCACGCTCGACATGCCGTGGCCGCGGGCTTCGGGCGGCAAGGCGGCCCTGCGACACGATTCACCACCGCGGGACATTCGGGAATTCTGGCCGGAGATTCCGCCCGCTCTGGCAACGGCCATCATGGCCTGTATCGCCGCTCAGCCCGACCAGCGGCCACCGTCATTGGAGAAGTTTCTCGAACGGATCGCGAACGTCACGATCTGACCTCATGCCGCCAAGCCATCCACGGACTTTTCCCCGGTCTTCCCGGCTCTGACGGCCGGGATTGGCTGGGAAGGGCTTGAAGCCGGGGCAGGCGGTTTCTAATCTCTTGTGGCAAGGACCGGACGCCCGGTTCTCCCAGTCCCCCTCCGTTTTACTTCGTTTTCGAGAAGGATCCCCGCCGATGACCATGGACAAAAGCCTCCGCGTTCGCAAGGGATCCTCCAGTGCCCGAGGCGTGCTCTCCCGCGGCGAACGGATCATCAAGCTCAAGGAGCAGGAGCGATGGGAGGACGGCCGCAGTCCCCTGGGCCTTCCCAAGGTGCGGGTGGTGAAGACCGCGATGAAGAAAAAGAAGAAGGCCAAGGAAGAGG
>JBIIMX010000543.1:0-2605 GCA_044337765.1 Pirellulales bacterium
GGCCATGCACGTGCCGCAGCACCCCGGTGTCGTCGCGATGGTCATGGGCGTTGCCGCCGAGCGTCGTGCGGCGGTCGATCACGAGCACTCGCTGGTCCGCCTGCGACGCCATGCGCTCGGCAAAGACGGCGCCGGTAAACCCCGCGCCGACGACGAGCCAATCGTAGTGTCGGTGCATGCGAGAAACCGTCCCGACGTTGCGAGCCAAGGAAGCCTGATCGAGAATACCCCGCGATTGAGGCCGTAGCGAGGCCCGCTTTCGTGGCCGCTTGGATGCTTTTCCGCCTACCTTCGGCGCTGGAAGGCCCTGCCTCCACGGCGAAAAGTGGCTGCCTGCACGAACAGCTGCTGCAGGTGCAGCGGCGAGGAGCGGGTGCGAATCGACTCGACGCAGTCGGCGATGATTCTTGGCGGCGTGCGACTTGAGACGGTGGAGCGACGCACGCAATGGCCGGATCAGTCGTAGGTGAAATGCGCGGTGGCCATACAGTCGCCGTCGGCTCGGAATCGCACCCAATGCGCGGCGTAGCCGGCGGGAAACGCGTGCGTGAACGTCGCGCCGGGCTCTACAGTGAACCGGGCGTACTCGCTCCAGTCGCCGGTCGCCAGAAAATCGACCTCGGCCGTAAACGTCACCGGTGCCTTCGCGTCATGTGACAGGGTCAGCGACTTACGGTCGAAATTGGTCATGAGAAAAGGATCGCTCGGCACGCCGGCTTTCACCGCCGTCTCCCGCCATGGGCCGCCATGCCCAACAGGCTTGCCGAACTGCCAGAGGTCGTCCGTCTTGCCAAACCAGAGGGCCGCCTTTCCGTCCGGCGAACGGAACACACGGCCAACAGCCGGGGGGGCGAAC
The DNA here is from genome assembly GCA_044337765.1 of Pirellulales bacterium. Taxonomy (GTDB): domain Bacteria; phylum Planctomycetota; class Planctomycetia; order Pirellulales; family UBA1268; genus CAMCQY01. The sequence continues at coordinate 857 of JBIIMX010000543.1, forward strand.
TCGCCCGACATCACCAACATTCCACGCCAGGTGCAGAAGTCGATGATCGGCAGCCGATGAGCGGCCACGGGTTTCATTCGCCGATAGTCGACCAACGCGCCGGTCTTCGGTCCGTTTGGCCGTGGGACCTCGTAAAAGATTCCATGGAAGTTGGCGAGATTGCGCTCGCTCGCCACCTCGCGCACGCCGCGCGGCCAGCCGCTCGCAAAGGCCTCGTCGAACACCGGATCGGTCCTGGGCAAACGCCACCGGTCGCCGGCACTGTCGGTGATGACGACCGATGCTGCATCCACGGCGAACTCCGGCTCCACCTCCAGCTTGGGGCGGATGTCGGTCACCTCCTCGGGCTCGGCCAGCGGCGTGAAGTCGAGTGTCTCGTCGACCTCGTAATAGCCGTCCCCGAGGACGACCTGCAGGTTTCTGTTGCCCTGCGCCGGACGGATGAGCGCGGGCGTCGTGGTATCGCCAGCGGTAGCCACGGTGGTCCGCGGGGGGGCATCGTCGCCGCAATGAAAATACCCGCTCGCCACGCAAGCCTGGTCAGCCTTGAGTCGAACCCATTCCACCTGTGCGCCAGCTGCGAAGACGTGGTGGCGATAGCCCTTCGGGGGCACGACGATCGTCTCGAGCGGCTGCCACTGGCCGTTTCCCTGGCTGTCGGCCTCGACGATGAACGTCACCGGGGAATCCGCGTCGTGCGTCAGGTGCAGCACCCGATGGTCATAGCCGGCCAAAAGGAAAGGATGGCTCGGCACGTCTTTCTCGACCGAGTCGCCGATCCACACACCGCCCCAGCCGGCCGTCGGTCCCCAGGTTCTCAGTTCGGCGAAGTCACCAAACCAGAGGTTCGACTGCGACTGGCCGGCGAGTGGGTTGCCCATCACGCTCGTGTCGTCGGAGGCGATGACGAGCCGACCGTCCCAGTCGCAAAAGTCGGGCACGTAGCGAAGATGCGTGCAGACCGGCCGGATGCCTGCGGTGTTTGCCCGCGAGAAACTCCGCGGAAAGTCGAAGATCTGGCCGTGCATCACCATCAGGTACTTCCCGCCGCCGACCTCGCGGATTCGCGGCCACTCCGTGAACCAGCCGTGGCGTGGGTCGAATGAATAGCTCCCCTTCGGCACCCGGAACGTGGACCAAGTGCCGCCATCGAGCAGTTTCACGATGACGCTCCGCCTGTCCCAGCCGACGGCCCAGAGCGGTGCGCGGTCGTCTGGCGCGCCGTGGATGCCGCCGGGCCCGGTCACGTCGGTGAACTGATGCCGCTCGATGATTCGCCACTCGGCTCCATCCCACTCGGCAAGCACGCCGGCGTCCTCCGCCCTCTTCGGCGGCAGCACGGCCAAATACTCTTCCGGCGGCTTGCCCGAGGCGGTCTCGCCGTTGTTGCTGATCACCACACGGCCCTGCGCGGTGTAGCCTCCTTTGCCGTGCCAGCCCGGCACCGGCTTGGCGAACAATTTCTTCACGGCGAGCGAGTGGACATCGACCTCGTAGACCGCTCCTTCCATGTCGTACAGGTAGACGAGGTTGGCCGGGTCGGTAAGGTGCCGCATCACCGCCGTCATGCGGCCCACGAGCTGGTTCTTCACGTCGCAGGCACGGACGCCGCCCTTTGCGTCGATAAAGTAAGGCCCGATGATGAGCTGCTGCGACTCCTCGTGAATCATCCGGCTGGCATGCGTGCCGCCGACGCTTTCCGGACGGACGTCGAGGCTCATGTCGGGGCCGATGGCGTAGAGCTTGTCG
>JBIIMX010000544.1:0-2603 GCA_044337765.1 Pirellulales bacterium
GCAACCGACCCCGTGGGGACGAGTTTCCAACTTGTCCATGCCCCGTGCCGGATTCAGCAAGTTGAAAACTCGCTGCCACGGGGGAACAGAAAACTCGCTGCCACGGGGGAACAGAAAACTCGCTGCCACGGGGGAACAGAAAACTCGCTGCCACGGGGGAACTGGTCTCGCGAAGGAAACGTATCGGGTGCGTATCATAAGCGGCCATGGACACCCACCATCTCACGCTGCCCGACGTCCGCCTCGCCGTGCACACCCGCGGCCGTGGACGTCCGATGCTCTTCCTGCACGCTTTTCCACTCGACCACCGCATGTGGGCCCGCCAGGAACCGCTGGCCGACCACTTCCGGCTGATCATGCCCGACCAGCGGGGCTTCGGCGGGAGCCACTCGGCCGGCGGCCCGACGAGCATCGAACAGTTGGCAGACGACGCCGTGGCGGTGCTCGACGCCCTCCATGTGGAGGAGCCGGCGATCGTGTGCGGCTGTTCCATGGGGGGCTACGTCGCCCAGCACGTCGCCATCCGCCACCCGGCACGCGTGCATGCGCTCGTGCTCGTCGATACGAAGCTCGAAGCAGACACGACCGAGGCAAGGGCGGCGCGGGCCGATCTTGCCGCCAAGGTGCAGAGGCTCGGTCAGGAGATCGTGGCCGCGGCCATGGTGCCCCGCCTGCTGGCGGCAGCCCATGCTTCCGACGGCATGCCGGCGCGAGCCGAGATCGAGGCCCGACTCCAGACCATGATTCTCGAACAGCCGGTGAGCACCATCGTCGCCGCGCTGGGGGCGCTGGCCGCGCGGCCAGACATGACCGACTGCATGCGGTCATGCTGCGTGCCAACGCTGCTGGTGGTGGGTGCTGAAGACCAGATCACGCCGCCTGAGTGCCTGATGCGGGCCGAGGAGATCATCCCCGAGGCCCGGCTGCTGATCGTGCCACAGGCCGGCCACATGACGCCGCTTGAAACTCCGGCCGTGTTCAACTCGGCGGTGCTTGAGTTTCTGCGGGGGACGGCGGCTCTGGATCACTGACAGACGGAACGGGCCCCGGACCGGGGTCGCGTGGGTCGCGTGCACCGGGCGGTCCGGGTGGACCGAACGGACCAGGCGGACGGTCATCCCTCCAAAAGCCCGGCGAACCGGGTGGGCCCGGCCGCCGCTCCGGAGGTGGGCCCGGCCGGAACTCGGGTGGCGGCCGGCGGCGATTCTCCCGCTCGCGATCGAAAAACGGCCGCATGGGCTCCCGTCCATCTTGCCGCGATTCCAGCCGGGCGTCGAGCCGCGTCCACCGGTCCAGCCATTCCAGGCGATCCTCGCCGGAGAGTTCGACGACGTCACGACGGTCGGCCGGGTCGCGTGACTGCACCCATGCATGCCAGAGACGGGCAGCCTGGAGTAGCTGATCGCGGCCGGGATCGGCCAGCGCTCGACCGACGGCGACCAGTTCGCTGCGATCGACCCCCGGGAGGCGTTGAAATGTTTCGGCCGATCGTTCCAACTGCCGCCGTTCCACACTGGGCATCCGCAGGATCTGCTGCCGCCGCTCGGCAAGCGTCTCACGATCTACGTTCACGCCTCCCGCTGCCCGCAGCGCCGCGATCGCAGCGTCGAATTCTTCTGCATCCTCGCGGACGTCGGCTTTCGACTGCGCCAGCGGCGGTCGTCGCGGCGGGGGGTAGCCGCCCCTGGCCAAAGCCTCCAGAAACGTCACCGAACCGGCCTCGCGGAGCAGGTCGAGATGCTGCACCACCGGCAGATTGGCGAGGATGGCCGACTCGGGATTCGGGGCGATGGCACGCCCCATGGCGATGCCGGCCGCAAGCGCAGCCAGCACGAGCGCCGTGCCGGGCAGCCACTGCCACACCGTCGACCATGCCGGAGCCTGGGTGAGCCGTCGCCCGCCGCTTGTCGCGCCGCCGCTCGTTCCGGACAACATCCCGCCATCCGGCACGGCAGCCATCTCGATCGTGCTGGCCATTCTGTCGGCCGAGGCTGCCGCGGAGGGCAACACGTCGAGCAGATCCCAGACGTCCGCCAGTGCCAGTGCGGGGTCGGTCGCGGCGGCATCGTCGCCGGGGAGCGACGACGCATTCCGCGACGAGACCGGATCCGGCGGGTGCTGCGTCATGGCTGATCCAAGTGCATGTAGGGCGCGATCGCCTCGCGGAGTTGGTCCCTCGCGCGGAACAGGAGCGACTTCACGGCGGGCACTGAGAGATCCATGGCCGCCGCGATCTCGTCGTAGGAGCACTGTTCGAATTTCGCCAATAGCACCGCCATCCGCTGCCGGTCGTTGAGCGTGCCGAGCGCCTGCTGCACGACGGCCTGCAACTCGGTGCGGTCGGCGAGCCGGGCCGGCATCTGCCCGCTGGCAGCGACCGCGATCTGATCGAGGCCGATCGCGCTGGATGAGGCAGAGACGTTCGAGGCCAAGCCGTACTCGCGGCGACGATACGAACGCTGCCGCAGATCGCTGGCGACGTTGTTGGCGATCGTGTGAATCCAGGTCGTGAATTTGGCGGTGGGCTGGTACGTGGCCCGGGAACGGTAGACCCGCAGAAACACCTCCTGTGTGAGGTCTTCGGCCGTGGAATGGTCACCCGT
>JBIIMX010000545.1:0-2592 GCA_044337765.1 Pirellulales bacterium
ACCTCGCGGGCAATCTCGTCGTGGCTCCAGCATCCGGTCTGCTCGACACGCCGCTCCTCGAAGTTTCTGCGACTGAGATGATGCCGCGGGTGGTCGATCTCGATGCCGCTGAGGGCGTCGAGCGCAGAACGCGCGACACCGTGCCGCACCGCGAAGTCCACCAGTTCGGCGAGGGGCGTGACCAGGGGTACCCGCTTGTTCGACTTGGCATTGCGGCCATTACAGGTGATCACGAGCCTCTCCCCGGCCGCCAGCACGCAGTCGAGCAGCGCCCGCCGCTCGTCCACCCGGGGATCGACGTCGCCAACGAGCGGTTGCCGTCCGACGAGATCGTCGCCATCGGCCTCGCCCGTCCCCACGGCGCCGTCGTCGTATCCGACCACGCAGATCACCCTGAAGGGCACGCTGCGGAGGGGCACCATCGACGTGGCCGTGATCGCACCGGTGCGCAGCGGCTGCCGGCCCGTCGTCTCGTCGAGCCAGGTCGTGAGCAGCCCGCGGACATCGGCGAAGGGCACGGCCACCTGCTCGCCGGCACTGCCCGCCGCGGCCTGCCGCAGCCGCTGGAGATGAGCCAGTGGCTCGGCCAGTTCGGAGCACTCCTGGCCGCAGAGGCCGACGAGCACCTCCTCGATCGCGTCGCACCATCCGGCAGCGGGCTTCGCGTCCGCGGCCCTCGCCTCGAGCACACGAAGCAGGTCGAGGATCCGCACGAGCTTCGTGATGCGGGCCAGATCAGCTGTTTCGACCTGTTCGAGCGGCACGACGCCCCCGAGTTCCAGGCGGGCATCGGCGTCGGGCAGCGTTGCGCCAAGGAGCATTCGCTCGAGGCCGAGCTTCCAGGTGTGGATCTCCGCGTTCGAGCGGCGGGCGAGGCCCTGGCGGCCGCGATGGGCGGAATCGAGGCCCCAGCGCACGGCTGTCCGTTCCAGGAAATCGGTCCAGGTCGCCACCGTGTCGTCGTCGATGCCGCAGGCCTCGCGCACGAGCGGATGACCAGCCACGGCGAGCACGTCGTCGATCGACGCCCGGGAACCGGGGATCGCCAGCAGGGCCGTCAGCAGTTCGGCCGCGGGACTCGTTTCCCGCAGGCCGCGGTCGGCGATCACCAGCGGCAGCCTGATCGGCCGCTCCTCGCCATCGCGGCCGCGGCCGACGACCGTCCTCTGAAACGCCGCCTGCAGATGCGGCGCCGCCTTCTCGAGGCAGGGACTGACGATCGCGACCTCGTGCGGCTGGAGACCGGGAATCTCTGCGAAGGCCTGCAGCACAGCGTCGAGCAGCACCTCGGCCTGCCGCGACAGGCTGTGGCAGCGGTGGATCACCACCGAGCGATCGCGGCCCGGGTCGTGGTCGCGGGATTCCGGCATGCCGCCCGTCGCGATCGTGTGCTGCAGGTGGTTGAGAAGCGACGCCGACGTCCCCTCCTGCGACCGCTGGCCGGAAGGAATCTCCGCGACCGTGAAGCCGCGAGCCGCGAGCAGATCCTGAAGCTCGCGGGCACCCGTCAGCCAGGCCGGAAGTAGCGGATCGACACCAGCGGGAAACTCGGGGTCGCGGTGCTTCTGAAGCGGCCGGTCGCGCAGCTCCGCCGCGAGCGGCTGCTGGCCCGGCGCAGCCCAGCGCCCCCGCAGCCCGGGCGAAGGATGCACGAGCACGGCCTCCACCGGGCACTCCGCCGACAGTTGTTCCAGGCACGTGAGTTGCGGCAGCGTCAGTGACTGCAGTCCCGCGACCAGCAGCGGCGCACGGCTTTCGTGGTGCGTGATGCTCCTGCGACTCGGCGGCGACTGCTGGGCGATCCTTTTCATCACGCGTCGCCAGAGCCGGAATTGCCAGCGGTCGCCATCGCGGAGGGCGGTGGGCACGGTCGTGCCGTCGTGCTGCACGTCGTTGGCCGTGGGCTCGAGGACCTGGTTTTCCACGTCCCGTTCCCACTCGGTGATCATGCCCGGCCGGCGGACGTGATACCCGTCGAAGAACCCTGCGATCCGCCGTGCGGCGAGCAGCGGCTCCCGCCTGACGTCGAAGGGAATGTCGTCGGCCACGTCGCGGCTGTTGATCACGTCGAGGACGGCGAACGTGAGCCGGTCGAACTCCCACGGATCGGGCTTCGCGCCCCGCGGCGGCTGCAGGAGCGCGAGGATCGTGCCGGGGTACGAGATCTCGACGTTCGCGACGACGCCGTCTCCCGCTCCGCCACCGCCGGCCCCGAGGCTCCTCGCCAACTCGTTTAAGAGCCACGCCTTCGCACCCGCATTGGGGACCACGATCCGCGGCCGCGTGAACAGGTCGGCGTCACCGCTCAGGAACCGGCGCGCCGGTTCGAGGACATCCTCAAACCGGCTCACATAGGAAATGTTGAGGCCCATGGCGACGCGGAGTACCACGAAGGAACGGAAGCGAACGGAAACCTACCCCCTGTATACGCGTCCCGCCTGGCGGCGCTTCGCCGCCGCCGGGACGGTCCGGGACGGTCCGCGACGGGACGGCTGTCAGGAGCGATTTGGCAGTTCTACGGGCCGGCAATCACCCCTTACAAGGGGGTGTGGTACGATCTCGGTTTGCCGGCGCAGGACCAACGGCCGAAGA
>JBIIMX010000095.1:0-10183 GCA_044337765.1 Pirellulales bacterium
GACCTGAAGGTGATCGGCACGGTCTGCATGTCGCCGAGTTCAGCCGCCATCGTCCTCAACGGCCCCAGAGTCGGCCTGGCGGCCGCATTTTCGGACGCCGGAGCCGCCGCACCCGACCCCCACGGCGTCATGATGCTCGCCGGTGTCCAAGCGGCGCATCCAGGGAACTTGCATCTGGCCGATGTGTTGACGCCACTCGGAGTGGCCATCGTCGAGGACGCGTGGAACATCCAGCCCGTGCATCACCTCGGCAATACACTCGGTCGCCTGCATCTGCTCAAGGGCCCGGTCCTGAAATCACCACCCGTGAATTTCGACAGCTGGAAAGACGCGATCACCGCCGGGTCGGCGGGCATGCGGAAACCGGTCTGCCCGGTCCTTGTCTGCGTCGACGGATTCAAGGGCGGCACGGTGCAGCCGGTTGCTTGGCAGACAGCCTACGCAGACAAGGTCAAGGAACTCGGCGGCAGCGTCGAGATCAAGGACTACCCGAACGACGATCACTTCTCGTTGCCGCAACGCTGCGTTACCGACGCGCGGAAGTGGTTGAATGCCTTGTTTTAATCTTCGTGGCCCTGCAGAGATCCGTAGCCTTCCGGGATCGCACGTCACCAGTGCATCGTTTCCATGAACACCCCCACCGTTGCTGAATATGTCCTGACTCGCCTCTCTCAGCTCGGCATCGACCGGATTTTCGGCGTCCCCGGAGACTATGCCTTTTCGATCGACGATGCGGCGGAGCGTGTGCCCGGGCTCTCGTGGGTCGGCTGTGCCAACGAGCTCAACGCCGCCTACGCGGCCGACGGCTACGCCCGCATCCGTGGGGCCGCGATGCTGTCGACGACGTACGGCGTCGGTGAGCTGTCGGCGATCAACGGGGTGATGGGCAGCAAGGCGCACCGGCTGCCGGTCTTCCATCTGGTCGGCATGCCGAGCGAGCGGATCCAGCGTCTCGGACTGGTCACCCACCACAACCTCGGAGATACGGTCTACGACCGCTTCATGCCGCTCTCCGCCGCCGCGGCCTGCGTCAGCGCCCGGCTGACCGCCGACAACTGCGTCGAGGAACTCGAGCGGGTGATCCGCGAGGCCCTCCGCCACAGTATGCCGGCCTATCTGGTGATCTCGGAGGTCGAGGGCATCATGCCCGTGCTCGGAACGCCGGTCGCCGGCGGACCGTTGGCCACGATCAAGCGGCAGAAGAGCGTGCCTATCGAACTCGCCGCCGCCGTGGACACGCTCTTGGCTCGCATCGCGGCGGCCCGCCAGCCCGTCGCGATCGTGACGAGCCTCGTGGCCCGTTACGGCCTGCGGGAGCGGGCGATGGAGTTTATCCGTCGAGCAAATCTGCCCGTGGCGGTGATGCCGAACGACAAGGGCGCCGTCGATGAATCCTTGCGCTCCTTCATCGGGCTCTACAACGGCGCGAGGTCGTCGCCGCCTGCGGTAGCTGGGGCCGTCACGACCGCCGACCTCGTGCTCGACATCGGCGGGATGGTGCTCAACGAACTCAGCACCGGCTTCTGGACAGACCTGCCCGCACCCGACCGGGTCGTTTCGATCCACGACAACTGGGTGCGTGTGGGAGACAAAGTGTTTGTGAACGTCGCGATCGACGACGTCTTGGAGAGGCTCGTGACACAGGTGCAGGCCCGGGCGACAGACGCTTCGATCCGCGTGGAGCCGTTGCCCCTTGTCGGCGAGGGCGTTGACCGTCTCGCCTCTGCGAATTTCTACCCGCGGCTCCAGCGGCGACTGCGAGCCGGCGACACGATCGTGGTCGAGACGGGCACCTGCATGCTCCACGCGAACCGCATGCTCCTGCCGGCAGGGGTGGGCGTCGAAGAACAGGGGCTCTGGGGCTCGATCGGCTGGGCGACGCCCGCCTGCCTCGGCGTTGCCCTGGCGAAGACCTCGGGCCGCACCTGGCTCGTCACGGGCGACGGATCCCACCAGCTCACGCTGAACGAACTTGCCGTGATGGGCCGCTATGGCGTGAAGCCCGTGATCTTCGTGCTCAACAACGGGCTCTACGGCATCGAAGACATGATCAGTGAGCGCGGGCATGCCTACGACGATCTGGCCGCCGTTCGCTACCAGTTACTGCCCGAGGCTTTTGGCTGCCGGGGCTGGCTCACGGCGAAAGTGGGGACGGTCGCGGAGCTTGATGCCGTGCTCGATCGCATCGACGGGCACGACGGAGCGGCCTACGTGGAGGTGCTGATCCCGAACGAGGAGAGCCAGCCACTGCCAGACGCGGTGATCGACGCAGGCTATAAGCTCCGCACCCCTCCCGTCGGCTGATCAGCACGGGAGGGATTTGGGAGCAATCGAGAGTGCCTGACCGAGTCGGGATGGTGATGCTTCGATCACCTGATCGATGGCACTCAATCCCGGCGATTTTTCCGGACTCGCCCGCCGCCTGTGTCGGTAACGGCCCCGGGTTGATGGGCAGGGGCTTCGTGCGTCGACTGCGCTCGCGGCGAGTCAGCGATGGATTCGTCCGCTGCATTCAGGCACGAACTCTGCCGGCAGATCACCTGGAGAGTCGACGACTTGATCGTCTTGTGGCTTAGGAGGCCGTGGATAAAGTCGTCTTCACATCCGTGGATCTGGCGCTAAACTTCGGCCATCGGCCGCGAGCCGATGAGTATTGGCGGCCAAGGAGGGAAGCATGGCACTTGGGAAGCGACGTCGGGAGCGGCAGTTGGAGGCCTTTGTAGCGGCCTCGGACCTGCCGAAGTCTCCCGGCCATCCGTTCTACGCGGCCCTGAATCGGCTGTTGGCCGAGAACGGCTTCGACGCATTGGTCGAGAAACTGCGTGCTCCGTACTACGCTGAGACGATGGGGCGACCGGGGGTTCCGCCCGGCGTCTTCTTCCGCATGTTGTTCGTGGGCTACTTCGAGGGTCTCAAGTCGCACCGCCTGATCTCCTGGCGCTGCTCCGACAGCCGCTCGATCGGTGAGTTTCTCGGCCTCTCGCCGACCGACCCGGTGCCGGACCACTCCTGTGTCAGCAAGACGCAGAAGCGGCTGCCGAAGGAAGTCTTTGACGAAGTCTTCAACTTCATCCTCTCCGTCGCGGCCCACAAGGGCCTGCTCTGGGGCGAGGCGATCGGCATCGATTCGACGACGATCCAAGCCAACGCTTCGATGCGTTCGATCGTTCGGAAGGACTCCGGCAAGGGCTGGAAGGACTACACGAAGAAGCTCGCTAAGAAGGCCGGTCTCGACGATCCGACGGACGACGAACTGCGGCAGTTCGATCGCACACGGACTGAAAAGTAGGTCTCGAACGATGATTGGGAAAACCGCAACGATCCCGATGCCAAGATCACCCGTATGAAAGACGGAACGACGCGCATGGCCTACAAGGCCGAGCACGCCGTCGATCTCGACACTGACATCGTGGTCGCGGCGACCGTTCATCCCGGCACTGCAGCGGACACGGCAACGGTCATCGACACGGCGATCGATGCAGCAGTGAACCTCGATCAGAGCGACTGCGAGAACACCATCAAAGCGATCGTGGCCGACAAGGGCTACCACTCGACGAAAGTCGTCACGCTTGCTGCCGAGTTGGGCATGCGGACGTACATCCCAGAAAGGACTTCTGCCACACATCGCCGCTGGACCGACAAGGATCCGAGCGAGAAGCAGGCGGTCTACGCCAATCGCCGGAGGACGAAGGGCAATCGCGGCAAGCAGTTGTCTCGACTTCGCAGTGAACTCACCGAGCGATCGTTCGCCCATGTCTGCGACACGGGAGGAGCGAGACGAACATGGCTTCGGGGGTTGGTCGGCGTGACGAAACGGCACCTCATGGCGGTCGCCGCACGCAACCTCTCGGTGATCATGCGGGCGTTGTGCGGAATCGGGAGTCCGAAGGCCCTGCAGGGGCTCCGCGCGCTTGTGCAACTTGCCTGGAGTCACTTTGAGCAGCTCATATCGGCGTTGGAATCTCTGCTCACGGCGCCGGTCGGATATGGGCCGCATCGATCGCGACCCGTCGGCGAGTGACGATCAAGTAGTCACGGACAGGAAAAACGACTTCGTCCACGGGCTGTTAGGAGGAGATCTCCCGAGGCGTTCTTTTATTTCCGTGGCGTGGTTGGTCGGTTTTTTAGCAGTGGCAGCTGATTGAGCAGACTCTCACAATAGTCCCATTGATCCAGCGTCTCCCTCCATGCACTTGGGATCGCATGAACCCCTTTATAGGCACCCAGTACCATTCCGATTGCAATACTCCGTGACGCATTATCGCCACCGACCATCGCATTGGCTTGAAGCGCTTTTTTTAATCCGTCCTCTTGGTTTCCATACTTCAGAATAAAATAGAGTGCACCTGGAAGCGTCCCTTCGGTCGGGCTGGCTTTGCCGACTTTGATCGGTTCAGAGCGGCCGATATCCCATAGTCGTGCCATGCTCGTGAGGGCTAGATCATCCGAGAAAGCCTCTTTAGAAAGTGCCGAGCTAGGATCCGCCTCTTCTGCACATTTCGCAATAGCCTGAGCCGCTTTGTGCTCAAAAAATCCCCCCATTAAGGATGCGACGCTTTCAATCGCATCCAGAGGGGTGGCTCCATTCATAACCCGGTGGGTGACCCGCGCAAAAAACTCACCTCCGCCTAATGCGTGAGTGTCTCTATGGGTGAACATCGTTTTTCTTGCCGCGTCCACCAATTCCTCTTCGGTTTCATAGTAGGCATGGGCCGCTACATGGCGGATGGCCATCGCGTTCGAGATACCGCCAAGATGTTCAATCGGGGTTCCTCTTTTGACCTGCGCATAGGTTTCTTGAGTCATGGTGCAAATCCATGAACCCCAGCCATTCTCGAGACGATTCATCCAGTGCGGAATCATCGCCGCAACACTCAAGGCTCTCGGGGGGTCCGAGGTAGCCGCCAAATGCTCTAAAACGAGGATATTGTAATCACCGTAGTCGGTGGTTCCCCCGGCCGTTTTGCCCGGATGGTAATTGCGCTCGCCCCATCCGATTCCATGAGTGTGGCCACCCATCATTTCACCAGGTGACATAAACCTGTCTATCGGCCTATTGCCATATGCCTTGAAGATCTTCGCGGCATCGTATTCATAATGACTGCCAAGACAGAGGGCGTCGCCGACAAGGGCACCAAAAAATGCCCCTTTGATTGCTTCTTCTTTTGGCAATTGGTTCATGTCTGTCATCCGATTGTTGCTTGGTTCTAACTGGCTACACAGGGTGTTTGGTTTCAGCGGTGCTGTAAAGAGCTTCTGCGGTCCTGACCTGCCTCCTTAAATGGCACCACTTCCAGAGAGAGATTCTGTCAGCATCGCGACCAAAGGAGGGCTTTCAGTAGCGGTGAGCACTATCAGGAGTGAGGCGTCGTTCGCTTGCGCCTGATCGACGGCAGCGGCCCGGATCTGTTTCCGAAGCTCCGTGTCGCGAACGACCACAAACCGCCAGTTCTGCATGTTGAAGGACGTCGGCGACTGGATCGCGGCCTCGAAGAGTTTTGATTCTTCTGAGGCAGTCAACCGGTGGGTCGGGTCAAAAGCCTTCACCGACCGCCGCTGGTTGATGGCGTCGAACGTGTCCATGTAGATTGCATTCCTCGCGAAGGGAGCTGAAGCCGATGCCTTTGTACGAATATTCCTGCCAGAAGTGCAGCCGGAAAATAGAGTTGCTCGTTCGTGGCGACGACACGCCTGCGTGCCCGCACTGTGAAAGCACGAAACTTACCAAGCTCTTGAGCGTCGTCAGCGGTCATGTGATAGGCGGCGGTGGCGACTCTGCTGCGGCCGAGGGCTGCGGTCGCCCGCAGTGCGGTATGGGCGGCTGCGCGGGCCTCGGTTGATGCCACCACGACTCCTGCTGAAACACCGCTAGAAACTGGCTCACATGCCCGACATTCCGTGGATCGACTGGTATCAAAGCCTCGCCAAGCCGTCGTGGACGCCGGCGCCGCGGACGATCGGCCTCATCTGGCAGATCCTCTATCCCATCATTATCGCGACCTTTGGCTATGTGTTCGTGCAGGCCGCGAGGGGCAGGCTCCCGCTTGTCGTCGCCCTGCCCTTCGCCATCAACCTCGTGGCGAACCTGATCTTTACCCCGATCCAGTTCGGCATGCGAAATCTGCCACTGGCGGCGGCTGACATCCTCGTCGTCTGGGGCACGATTGTCTGGATGATGCTCGCCATCTGGCCACACTATCGCTGGGTGGCCGCGGCCCAGGTGCCCTACTTCGTCTGGGTGTCGATCGCCACGGTGCTGCAGCTGGCGATCACGTGGATGAATCGATCCTCGGGTTGAAGTCGTTCTCCACACACCATCGGTATGCTACAGGAAGGAGAATGCCCAATGCTGCTTTTCGCTGAAGTCGTCTTCGAGTCCTTTCCCGGCGGCGGTCCCCTCAGCGTCGTTCGTGATGGCGTCAGCCTGGGCTCGGTGATCGCCGTGGTCTGTTCCTGGCAGCGGAACCGGTCGATCCTGTGGGCCGTCCTGGCGGGCATTCTCAGCTGGTTCTACGTCATCTATTTTGCGATCACACGACGGCCAGATGAGACTCGCTACGGTTGACAGGCTGCCGCCCACCCCAAATCTGCTGAGATCGTCGGCCGCATAGAAACCATCCACGAGTCGTTAGACTGATCCGGCTCACGCCCCGACGGACACATCGGTCGGCGGCTCTCCTGCTTGGGACGTTGGCTCCGGGAACCACCACCATGCGATGCTTTGCCTCTGTGGCGATCGTGCTGTTCGTGCAGGCGTGTGCCTTCCAGTGCTCCGGCATGGCCGCCGACCGTGAGCAGTGGGGGCACTGGCGTGGCCCACTCGGCAACGGCGTGGCCCCCGGGGCGACACCCCCGGTAGAGTTCGGTGCAGCGCGGAACGTCCGCTGGAAGGTGGCGGTGCCGGGCCGCGGTTCCTCCTCGCCGGTGGTCTGGGAGCAGTCGGTGTTCATCACCACCGCGGTGCCCGTGGAGGGCACTCCCGGGATGCTCGACTTCCGGCTGTTCTGCTACGACCGCGCGACCGGCGCCGAGAAGTGGTCGCGGTCCGCCGTGCAGGCCGTGCCGCACGAGGGCACGCACGACACCAATGGCTTCGCCTCGGCGTCGCCGTGCACGGATGGCAGGCACGTCTACGCCCACTTCGGCTCCCGCGGCCTCTTCTGTTACACGATGGCGGGAGACCCCGTCTGGAAGCGGGACTTCGGCCGGATGTCGATCCGCAACGGCTTCGGCGAGGGGAGTTCGCCCACGCTTGCCGGCGGGAAGATCATCGTGCCTTGGGACCATGAGGGGCCGTCGAAGCTCTTCGCCCTCGACGCGGCGACCGGCGCGACGGTGTGGGAGACGCCGCGGGACGAGCTGACCTGCTGGGCCACGCCGCTGATCACCACTGATCGACAGGGGGTGAAGCAGGTCGTCATGAACGGGCAGAACGCGGCCCGCGGCTACGAGCTCGAGACCGGTCGGGAACTTTGGCGCTGCGGAGGGCAGACCGAGCGTCCCTGCGCCTCGGCGGTCGCGGCGGACGGCGTCGCCTGGATCGGCAGCGGATTCCGCGGCGCCTTCATCGGCGGATTCGACCTGTCCGGCCGCGGCGATCTCGCCGCCACTCCGCACCTCCTCTGGACGCTCAAGAAAGACACACCCGACGTCGCCTCGCCGCTACTGTCGGACGGTCGGCTCTACTTCTACAAGGAGAAGACCGGCCTGCTCTCCTGCGTCGATGCCACGAGCGGCCGCCCGCACTACACGGCCAGCCGCATTCCCGGCATGAGCCGCACCTACGCCTCCCCCATCGCCGCCAACGGCTGCGTGTACCTCACCGACCGCAGCGGCACGATCGTGGTCATCGAGGACAAGCCGGTCCTGAAGGTGCTCGCCACGAATGCGATGGAGGAGGGTGTGGATGCGACGCCGGCGGCCGTCGGCGCCGATCTCTTCATCCGGGGCGAGAATCACCTGTTCTGCATCACCGCGGGCCGGTGACGGCCGCCGCGCTGGCGGCGATGAACTCAAGCACTGCCTCGACCTGCTTTCTGGTGACCCCGGGTAGGGATCGACAGGAGGGCATCTAGCCCCGCTGATCAATTGCGAAGGCGAGACTCAATTGCGTCTGGATCTTGCCGGCAATCGAGGATAGCGAAGACATCGATCACCGAGCCAGTGACTTCGTAAAAGATTGCGAAGGGAAATCGTTTGGACAACGCCCGAAGCAATCCGTGCTGTCGCTCGTGTACGCCAGCGTGGACCTTCAGGGCCTCGATGTCACCCGACAGGCACTCGATGAAATAGTCTCCCAAGCCACCTACCTGTGCATCGTAGAAATCCGCTGCTCGCGCCAGATCTGCTTCCGCCTCCGGCAGGATTCGGACCTTCATGCGGTTCTGGCACGCAGCCGCTCCTTTGCCTCATCCCAATCAACGAACTTGCTTCGGCCGTCACTTACAGCAGCGATACGCTCTGTAAGCACATCGCCATGCCACTTAGGCGACGGCACGTCCGCCGGCCGTTGCGAAAGCGCCTCCCAGAGCCGTTCCATCAGGGCGAGTTTCTCGCTCGTATTCAGGGCGTCCACAGAGATGTCGATGCTCATGGGGTAGATCCTTTGTCGGTAATGATCGCCAACTGAAGCAAATATACAGGCGTACATTCTAGTGGTCAACTAAATGGGGAGCAGACTTATCCCGGGTAGGGAGCGGCACATCACAGTGCAAACCGAGCAAAACGCGTTCAAGGGATCGAACGCGGCGCAAAATCCGGCACTACCTCGGACTGCTTAGCTGCGAACGGCGTACACAACGTCACCACGCTCGAACACCATCAACGAACCCGGCCGAAAGTTCCGCCAGTCTTCGCCGTCCGTGAGCTTTCGCGTGGCAATGACGCATCCCTTCTGATCCGGTGCCTTTTCTTCGGGGAGGTCTGCCTCCCAGTCCTCGTCTCGGAGGCTGACCTGGCTGAACGGTGTCTGGCGGTGCGTCCAGCAGAGGCCGTTGTAGCCGCTGACGTCGTGGTAGCCGTAGAGCCGCTTCCCGTCGGAGAAGAGCAGGTTCAGCTTGCCGATTGCGTTCAGATCCTTGAGGAACCGCTCGATGCGGGCGTAGTCGTGGTGGTCGACTTTGTCGCGGGTCATCCAGGAGAGCAAAACGCACATCGCCAGTTCGGAATCTGTAGAGCCCTCTACGGGAAACGTGCCAGTGTCACGGCGATTCAACTGATCCATTGAGAGCGTGCCGTTGTGTGCGAAGACGAAATCGCCGCCGTTTATGCGACGGATGAACGGATGAGTGTTCTTGAGGTTCACTTCGCCGCGGCTGGCGAACCGGACGTGGCCGATGAAGATCGGCGCCGTGAGCTGCGGGTCGTCCCTGAGAGCCCGCGACACATCGCTCTGGTCGGCTCGGATCGGCTCCTTGGTGATCCGTGCCTCCGTGGGCGTGATGGTTGCAAGGCCCCAGCCGTCTGGATTCCGCTCGCCCCGGTGCCGGAAGCCGCGGAAGGACAAGCTGGGCGAGATCGGCTTGTTAAAAGCGAGTCCAAGTAGTTCACACATTTCGCGATCGTCCTTTTGTAGCTCGGGAAGGCCCTGTCGGGCGGGGCATGTTTGGGCGACCGGTCACTTCTTCAGCATCTGCTCGCCGTGGCGGGCGATCTGTTGGATGATGCGAATCGTTTCCAGCTGGCTTGGCTTCGTCGGCTCAGCCAGAGCCGTGGATTGTCGATCTGTTCCGAGAGTCCCAGCCCCGTAAAACCACCGCGGCAGCTCGATGGCGGGATTTTCGCGGAGCTTGGAAATCGCCGACGTGCTGACCGTCTTCAGCCCCTTGAGCGAAAGCGTTGCTCCTTCGTAGCGGCTGAGAATCTTCGCCACGCCGTCACTGATGCTGCTCACGCCGTCCAAGCACAGGATTGGATGCCGAACCAGTTCCCGAGCCGTGTCCTCAGTGAGTTCCGAGAGTCCCTTGAGCGACAGCCCGCCAGCCTGGTGCGTTGCAAGAATGGCCGCCACCGGTGGCGTGATGCACGAGACGTCGTCGAGAAACAGCCCCGATAGTCCCACAACTCCATGCCAGTTGGTCTGAGCAGCAAGCACCCGTGCCTGCCGCTCTTTGATCGTTGTGAGTCCCGCCAACACGATCTGCCCGACGTGCTGAACGAGTAGCTCGAGCTGCTGGAGCGTGAT
>JBIIMX010000546.1:0-2591 GCA_044337765.1 Pirellulales bacterium
GTCGGCGGCCGCGCGGCGGACGAGGTCGAGCGCGTTCGGAATCCGTTCGACGATCGACGCCAGCACCCGCATACCGGCTGTCCGCGACCGCGAGTCCTTGGCCACGAGCACGGCGTCGAGCAACTGTGGATCGACCTGCTCGAAATGGCGCAGCATCCAGAGGGCTTCGAGTTGGCGGTGCTCGAACCCGGGGTCGTTCCGGTCGAGCTTCGCCAGCCACGCCCGCACGGCCGGCACGACCTCCTCCTCCCGACGACCCGAGAGTTCGAGCCGGGCGCGGTACCGCACCCGGTCGGTCGGGTCGGAGAGGAGCGACACGACCTCGGCGACGGGCCGGGCAGCGACCGGCACCGGCTTCACGAGCGGCCTGCCGGCCATCACGACCCGATACACGCGGCCGTGTATGCGGTCGCGGCTGGGATCGCGGAGGTTGTGCTGCATGTGTCCGATGATCGGATTCTGCCAATCGCAGAAGTAGATCGCGCCATCCGGCCCGATCTCGATGTCGGACGGGCGAAAGTTCGGATCGCTCGACGAGACAAGCGGCTCGGTCTCGACCGCCTCCGGGAACGATTCCCCCTTCTGCTGGAATCTGTACTGCAGGATGCCCTGCATGCTGATCACGTTGCCGACCAGCAGATTGCCCTGCAGGTCCTCGGGAAAGTGCGGGCTCGACACGATCTCGATGGCGGGGCAGGGGCGGGTCCGCTGCTTGTAGACCGTGGGGGCGTTGGCGTGTTTGTCGAGGCCGTCCAGACGCGTGGAAAAGACCGAGCCCCAGTACGGAGACGACATCGTGCCATCGACGACGATGTCGTCGCCCCAGCGATCGAAGACATGGCCGTGGGGATTGGCAAAACTATACGAGGTGTAGAGGCCGAACCTGCCGGTCCGCGGCTCAAACCGGTAGACCGCTCCATTCACGCACCGCACCGGCGGCCCCCAGGGCGACTCTCCCTGCGAATGCTGAAACACACCCTCCTGGAAATAGAGCGACCCTGCCGGATCGAGCGTGAAGCTGTTGCTCGTGTGATGGGTATCCGCCGTGTCGAGTCCGCCGACGAGCCGTGTCTTGATGTCGTAGACGTCGTCGCCGTCGGAGTCTTCGAGATAGACCACGCCCGGCCCCTGCGACACGATCACACCTTTCCCCCAGAATTCGAAGCCGATCGGATTGTGGAGATCGCCGGCAAACGTCTTGACCTTGTCGGTTTTGCCGTCGCCATCGGTGTCCTCGAGAATGAGGAGTTTGTCGTTCATCGGCTCGTCGGGCCGCCAGTGCGGATACATGGGCCACGCCGCCACCCAGAGGCGGCCCTTCGTGTCGAAGCTCATCTGCACCGGATTGACGAGCTCCGGAAACATCCCCTCGTCGGCCACGAGCTCGACCTTCATGCCCGAATGCACGGTCATCTTGCCGATCGCCTCCTGACCAGAGAGAAACGTGTGCCTGCCACCATCCAGCGGGCCCGGCTTGTTCGTCACGACGGTGAGCAGTTCGGGCAGTCCGACCTCCTCGACAGCAGGCAGCGGTGCGTTGGGATCGGCGATCGCGGCGGCCGTGTTCCAGATCCTGCGATCGCGGTTGGCTGTCTTGATGTCGAGATAGTCGAGTTCACGCTGGCCGACCTCGTAGTTGGTCTGGCCATCGACGAACTTGAGCCAGGCGCGGCCGCCGTACGTCGAATAGCCGTCGGTGGCCCGATACCTGTGGAA
The DNA here is from genome assembly GCA_044337765.1 of Pirellulales bacterium. Lineage (GTDB taxonomy): Bacteria > Planctomycetota > Planctomycetia > Pirellulales > UBA1268 > CAMCQY01. Next base: position 1,717 of record JBIIMX010000546.1, read on the forward strand.
CCAATGAAAGTTCTTGTCGGCCACGGCCTTCTGCAGACGGGCGAGGGCCTTCGGATCGCGGTCGGGATGCAGACCAAAGAGCGACTCATCGATGATCCGGGAGATCTCCCGATCTCCCTGCTCGTTGGGATGAATGCCGTTGGTCGTAAGCGGTTCGGCGAATTTCGCGTAGGCCTCCTGCGTGGGTGTGAAGAGATCGACACACTGCACGCCGTTGGCCTGGCAGACGGTTTCCATCGCATCTGTATAGAGAGCGAGATTGGCGTTGTGTGCCTTGCCATCGGTCCAGTGCGGCCGGGCGAGATCCTCGTGGGCTATCGGCGAAAACATCACGAGCTTGGGGGGCTCGACGCCGTTGTAGTGCTGGGCGAGAGTGTGCTTGATGAATGCGTCGACGTTTTTCCTGAAGGCCTCGATTCCATCGGGCCCGGCGTGAGCCTCGTTGGAACCGAAGAAGGCGAAGATGATGTCGGCCTTCGTGCCGGTGAGTTCGAAGCGGTTTTCACGGACGGCCGCTTTGTTCTTGATGTCATCCGGCTTTGGGATCGGGGCTGATCCAGAGAGCCACTGGTCGGGGGTGCCGAAGTCGGCGCTCCGCAGCCGCTTCGACAGTTCAATCTCGTCCCCCTCGTAGGCCAGATTGCGGATCACGAGCCGCTGCTGCGGAAATCGGCTGTGCAGGAGGGTTTCGAGCCATCCGGTGTGCTGCATCGCGTCGGCCACGCCGCCGCCGATGATGCAGATGTGGTCGCCCTCCTGGATCTCGAGGCGGCCCGCCTCGGCCACTCCAGCCCCCACGATCACCCCGCCCGCCACCACCGCCACGAGCAGAATCCGCGTAATGCCACGCATGCGACCGACTCCAGAGGAAGGCT
>JBIIMX010000148.1:0-7550 GCA_044337765.1 Pirellulales bacterium
CACGCTGAGCGACTGCAGGATCGAGGCGTCGGCGACCGGGCCGGGCCCGCCCGCCGCAATCCAGGCCTCGAGCACCGCCAGGTCGGCGGGCGACACCTGCGGCTCATCATCGGGCGGCATGTGATCGCCATCCTGACTATGGATCCGCTGGATCATGACCGACGCAGCCGCATCGCCCGGCACGACCGGATCGCCCGATCCGACACCGCCGCGACGCAGCGATGCGAACGTCTCGACGGAAAACTCACCCTCGTGTTCGCGTTCGTTATGACAGCCGGAGCAATAGACCCGCAGGATCGGGGCGACCTCGCGTTCGTACGACGGCGCAGCCGCATGGCACGGGCTGGCGACCAAGGCGGCCGCCCCCAAAACAAACCGCCACAACGACGACTGCATTCCCGCCCCGGCTCCCCTGAGAGTGCTTGTCATAGATGATCCGCAATGGAAAGGGTTTGGCCCGGGAGTCTTCCCGGGTGCTCGGAATGTTTCGCGTGTGCCCGTGTTGCTCTAGTGCCGGAAGAGGAATTCGCGGCTGGTGAGGAGCGACCAGTAGAGATCCTCGACGAGTTCCCGCTTCTCCTCGGGCTTCGCGGCCGCGAGCATCTCCTCGATCGGCTTTCGTTCCGTTTCTGTCGGCAACCGGCTCAGGCAGCGGAGCCAGGCCCCTTCGACGATCGCGGGTGCCGCAGGCTCCGTGGCCAGAATCTGCGTTACCCGGCCCGACTTCGCAGAGAGCTTGTCGTTGATGGTCGACCCATTGGAAAGATGCAGCACCTGCACGAGACTGGGCTGGTTCGACCGCTCGCATTCGCAGGTGATGTCGCGGGCGTTGCGGCCGAATGTCTTGAGAAAGTAGTTCTTCACAGCCGAGTCGTGAAGCTGAATCGCCCGCGTGTCATCGTCATAGCCCTTTACCTTTTCGGTCGATCCGTCGTTCATCGCGATCTCCGTGTACTGGTCCCGGACGCCGGTGACGTCGGAAATCGCGTCGCTGAGCACCTCGGCCATCAGCCGCCGCGGGTAGGCCCGAGCGAACCATTTTCGATCATCCCGGTTCTCTGGCAGCGGATCGCTCGAACGGCGGTAGGTCTCCGAAAGCAGGATCAACCGCATCAGCGACTTGAGGTCATACCCGTGCTCGACGGTATGGCGGCAGAGGCCGGCAAGCAGCTTCTCGTTGCTGGCGGGATTGGTGGTCCGCAGATCGTCCACCGACTCGACGAGGCCCATCCCGAAGAAATTGGCCCACACGCGGTTGACGATCGACCGCGTGAAATACGGATTCTCCGCCGACGTGAGCCAGCGTGCGAGCGGCTCGCGGCGATCGCCGGCGTCGGCCATCGGCAGCGGCTCACCGTCGAGCGGAGCAGGCTGCTGCGGCCGACCGGTTCGCGGCTGGAGCAGATCGCCCCGCGACTCGACGAACAGCGTTCGCTGGCCGTTGCCACTGCGGGAATCGCCCCCCCAGCCCTTCGCTCGGACCCGCGAAAAAAGATTCGCGAAGGCGTAGTACTGGTCGTTGGTCCATTTTTCAAGCGGATGGTTGTGACACTTTGCGCAATTGATCGACAGCGACATGAAGGCCTGGCTGACGTTCTCGGCCATCGTCTCCGGATCCTGGTGCACGGCGAAGAAGTTGGTCGCGCCGTTCTCGAGGCTCGACCCTCGCGCCGTGACCACGTCCCGCACCAGACGGTCCCAGGGCGTGTTCTCGGCCACGCGATCACGGATCCATTGGTAGTAGGCGTTCACCGCTTCGGGCCGCAGCTTCGAGCCACTCACGAGCAGGATGTCGGACCACTTGTAGGTCCAGTAGTCGACGAACTCGGGCCGCGCCAGCAGCAGTTCGACCAGGCGTTCCCGCTTGGCAGGCGACCTGTCTTCGATAAAGCCCTGGACCTCCTCAGGTGTGGGCAGGCGGCCGATCGTGTCGAGATACGCACGCCGGATGAACGTCGCATCGTCGCACGGCGGCGAGGGCTTGAGGTGGAGCTTCTGGAGTTGCTCGAGCACGAGGTCGTCGATGAGGTTCGCACGGGCCGCACCGTCGAACACCTCGCGTGGAATCTCGTGAGGGAAGGGCACCAGCACCCGGGCCAAGGCGATCTGCGAGGAGAACCAGGCGGTCACCGCCCCCTCGCCATGCCCCACGACGGTCACCATTCCGGACGGATCGACCGTGGCCACCGTCTCGTCGGCCGACGTGAACCGCGTCCAGCGGGTCACGTCGCGGGTGCTGCCGTCGCTGTAGGCTGCGGTGGCGGTGAACTGCTGCGACTGTCCGGCCCCGAGGGCGGCCTCGGCCGGCGAAAGGGCTATGGAAACGAGTTTCTTCTCCAGGGCATCCGGCCCCGGGCAGCCCGCCGCGATCCAGGCGGCCAGCATCTGGTAGTCGTGGCCCTCGACCTCCAGTCGCTTGCCTCCCTTGTGGGCCACCGCCATCGTGGGCTTGGTAAGCAGCAGACTCATGCCGGGGTCGGCAAGGTCCACCCGCCGACCGCGGGCGTCCCTCGTGATGGCGAGGTGGTCGGACGCGGGATCGTAGCCAAAGAGCGAAAGACGGAATCCGCCCTTGCCGGCCAGTGCCCCGTGGCAGCCGCCGCCGTTGCACCCGGCCTTGGAAAGGATCGGCATCACGTCGCGTTCGAAGCTGACATCGCCGCCCTGCGTCACAGGACCGCCGATCATCAGCGCCACGACCAACGTCATCAGCGGTATGGTGCGGTTCATGCAAACAGTTCCCTGATCGGGTCGGTGCCAAAATCGGTGAGCGCAAACGGCCGGCCTGCGGGGCCCGGCAGGTGGCCGGTGTGGTCGAGGCCGAGGCTGTGGAAGATCGTGGCCACGATATCGCCCGGGCTGACCGGCCGCTCCGCGGGGAAACCGCCGATCGTGTCGCTGGCGCCGACCACCCGGCCTCCCTTCACACCGCCGCCCGCAAAGGAGCAGGTGAAGCACTGCGGCCAGTGGTCGCGGCCGCCCGCGGGATTCACCTTCGGCGTCCGGCCAAACTCTGCCAGCCCGGCCACGAGCGTGTCGTCAAGCATGCCACGCTGATGGAGATCCTCGATCAGCGCAGAGTAGGCCTGGTCGTACATCGGGCAGACGATGTTCTTCATCCCCTCGATCGACGTGAAGGGCTTCGAACCGTGAATGTCCCAGGTGATTTCGTCAAACACGGTGAGAAACGTGTTGATCGTGATGAACCGCACGCCATTCTCCACCAGCCGCCGCGCGAGCAGGCAGCACTGGCCGAACCGATTCATCCCGTAGCGGTCGCGAACCGCCTGCGGCTCCTTCGACAGGTCGAAGGCCTCTCGCGCCTGCGTGCTCGTCATCAGCCGGTAGGCCGCATGAAAGTTTTCGTCGAGAAGCCGCGCATCCTCGCTGGCCTCGAACTCCTTCGCCGCCCCTTCCACGATCTCCCGCATCTTCCGCCGACGATCGAGCCGGGCCACGCTGATCTGGTCGGGCGGCAGGAGATCGGGGACGCGGAAGTTGGGCTGTGAGGGATCGGCCATCAGGGCGAACGGGTCCTGAGCCTTGCCGAGAAAACCGCCGGCCTGGCCATTCGGCAGGTTGCCGCCGCCGCGGCCCATCAACTGCGGCAGAACCACGAACGGCGGCAGATCTGTCCGCCGGCCGAGCAGATAGGAGGAAACGCTGCCGGCATGCGGTGTCTGGATGCCGCCTGTGAACCGCCGGCCGGTCTGCAACATCTGCCAGCCGGCATCGTGGACGGCCGCACCGTCGTGACGGCACGATCGCACCAGCGAAAACTTGTCGGCAATGGCCGCATGCTTCGGCAGCAACTCGGAGATCTCGAAGGCGTCGGTCTTGGTCCGCATCGGCTTGAAGGGCCCGCGGATTTCGGCCGCCGCGTCGGGCTTCATATCCCAGAGGTCGAGTTGGCTGGGGCCGCCGAGATTGAAGATCATGATGCACGACCGCTTCTCGTGACCGGGCCGCACCTTTCCCTCACTGGCCGCACGGACATACTGCGGGAGCGACAACCCCGCCGCCGCGAGGGCCCCCACCTGGAGGAAGTCCCGGCGGGTCGGACCGGCCCCGCAAAGCAGGGCTCTCTCACCAGGCTTTGAGACGCGGAATTCAAACACTGAAGCCTCAGCTTTCGCAATCGGATCGCGATCGGTTCGCAGGCTGGACGCAACCCGCCTCACACTCTTGATAATAGCCAGCAGCGGCGAACCGTGTCATTTGACGGTCGCGGCAATCTTTTGTATTTATGACGCATGCCAAACAACCCACGATCGTCCGTGCAGGCGGCCTCGCAGGCGGAGCAGATTCTGCAACTTTTCGACGTTTTGCCCGATGTTTTCCTGTTTGTGAAAGATCGTCACAGCCGCTTTACCGGCGGCAACGCCGGCTGGCTGACAATGCATGGCTGCCGCACGCTGGCCGAGATGCAGGGCAAGTGCGACGCCGACTTTCACCCACCGGCGCTGGCAGCACAATACGTCGCCGAAGACCGTCAAGTGATGCGGTCGGCGCGGCCGCTTCGCAACCAATCCTGGCTGGTGCCAGACCCAAACGGCATGCCGCGGTGGTATCTGTGCACGAAGATCCCGCTCTTCGACGCCAACGGCACGGTCACGGGACTCGCCGGGATTCTCCGTCCGTTCGACCATGCCGGCGACGCCCCGGAGGAGTATCGACGGCTGACTCCGTCGCTCGAATACGTGATCGCCAACTACGGCCGTTCCATCGCGTGTGGCGACATGGCCGATCGGGCCGGGCTGTCGGTCAGCCAGTTGCAGCGGGAATTTCGTCGGCTGTTCAACATCACCCCCGGCGACTACATCCTCTACACGCGGCTGACGATGGCCCGTCGCCGCTTGGAGCAGACAACAGAACCGATCGGGAAGATCGCGGCCGACTGCGGCTTCTACGATCAGGCCCATTTCACGCGGGCCTTCCGCAAGCATGCGGGCCTGCCGCCGCAGCAATACCGAAAGCGTCACGTGGGCCGCACGTCAGGCGTCTGACTCGCCGTCCTTTACCCGCCGTAAGCCGACGCCGTGGAACTGCGGGCGAGGTCTTCCTCGAGTGGCCGGTGCGGGCGGATGCCGAGTTTGGCCAGTTCGCCGTGGTAGGCCCTCACCCCCTCGTCGGCGGCCACGTCGCCGTCGGCGACCGAGCGAAGAACCCGCACGAAGGAAAGCTGGTGCTCGGCCGCGTTGATCTTGCGGCCGAAGAGCGCGACGCGGGCGCCGTGCCGCTTGGCCTCGGCCACGAGTCCGAACGCATCGTGCGTGGTGCCGGCACCGCCGCCCAGGATGCCAACGACCACCGAACGGTCGTAGGCCGCCAGTTGCTCGGTGACCTCAGGGCCCAGGTAGGGAATCTTGAGGAAGATTGGCCGGCCGGCCCGGGGCACGCCCGCCAGGCACCGCACGACATGGTCGGCGAGGAACCTGGCGATGTTTTGCGGCTTCTCACCCGCAGCCCGGCCGGGCACGCGATCGAGCGCATTGGGGAAAAACACCTCCAGGAAATGGCGAAAGCCCGCTCGTTCGGCCTCGATGCGGAAGTCGCGGTAGGCGGTGAGCATCGCCCTGTCGAGCACGGCGTCGTCGTTGAGCGTGAGCGAAAAGAGTCCCAGATTCGCGCCGCGAGAAAGGTCCGTGTGCACGGCATCGACCCGACCATGCCGTGCCTGTGGGATCGTCGTCGTCGAGAAGGGCAGGGCGGGCTGGCGACCGTAGCTGCCGGAACCGGCGGCGAGCCAGATGTCGGTCGTGTCGTTCATCCGCACGGCAGGCGTCACGTGGCTCGAGACGAACAGCCCTTCCTCGATGGCCAGCACCTCGCTCGTACTCGCGCTCATGAGCATGATGTCGACCAGCCCCTGCCGGACGATCTCGCGGATGGTGTCGCGGTAGTCGCTGATCGACCTGAAGGGCCCCGTGGCCGGCTTGCCGCCCGCAGCCAATCCGGGCGCGGCCAGACCGAAGGCCATGTCGGCGTCCTTGGCGTCCGCCAGAATGAAGTCGCGGCAGGCGGGGTCGCTGACGATCCGGGCCAGCTTCAGATCGAGGGTTTTTTCAGGCGCGTGCGGGGTCGAGAGGGACATTGGCAGAGCTTCCTTCAAGGTGGCGATCGACGCGTTTCATGCTACCCGACCGGCGGACTCCGGTGGCCCGCCGCTGGATAATAACGTAAAACTTTTACGAAAGAGCATAACGCCTGACGGCTACGCTCCCGGGCTCGCGGATAGCGTGTCCGCCACCTCCACAATCGTCCGCCACTTTCCATCGGAGATTCCTCGCCATGGCTGCTGCCTCCTACCGCTTCTCGATCGGCCCCTGGAACATCGGCCGCGGCGCCGACCCGTTCGGTCCTCCCGTGCGGCCGCAGGTGGCGTTTGACGACGTGCTCAAGGCGGCGGTCGGTCTCGGCTTCGAGGGAATCCAGTTCCACGATGACGACGCCGTACCGGACCTTGAGAACCTGTCCCCGAGTCAGATCGTTCACGAGGCGGAGGCAATGCGGCGCAAGCTGGCCGACATGGGGCTCACGCCGGAGTTCGTCGCCCCCCGTCTCTGGGAGCATCCCAACGGCATCGACGGCGGCTATACGAGCAACGATCCCGCGGCCCGGAAGTGGGCGATCGAGCGGTCAAAGCGGGCCGTGGACGTGGCGATGGCACTGGGCACCGACCTGATCGTGCTGTGGCCAGCCCGCGAGGGCACCGCCGTCCGGGAGAGCAAAAACCCGATCGACGCGTCGCGGCAGATGCTCGAGGCCATCAACGCGATCCTCGCCGCCAGCCCGAAGGCGAAGATCGCCATCGAGCCCAAGCCCAACGAGCCGGTCGACCATGCCTTCGTGCCGACGATCGGCCACGCCTTGGCGCTCGGCGCACGCTCCCAGGATCCCGCCCGGGTGGGCGTGCTCATCGAGTCGGCCCACGCCATCCTCGCCGGTCTCGATCCCTCCGATGAGATGGGATTCGCACTGGCCGCCGGGAAGCTCTGGAGCGTGCATTTGAACGACCAGAACGGGCTGAAATTCGACCAGGACAAGGTGTTCGGCGCGGCCAATCTCCGCGGCGCCTTCGATCAGGTCCGCGTGCTCGAGTCGGCCGACTACGCCGCGTCGGGCGCGTTCGTGGGCTTCGACGTGAAAGCGCAGCGGACGCAGAAGGCCGAATCGGCGACGGCCCACCTCGCCACGAGCAAGGCCGTGTTCCTGCGGCTGGTCGAGAAGGTGCGATCGTTCCCCGAGGCGACGGCCAAGCAGTGCATCGCCGCCCGCGACTACGAGGCCCTCGAGCGACTCGTGCTGGAGCATCTGCTCTCCGCCTGACGAGGTCTTCCCGCGACTTCGTCCGTGACTGCGCCCATTTGCCAGTGGTTCGCCCATGCCAGCCGCTCCGCTCGTAGCCGTCATCCTCGATGCCGCACGGCCGTATGACCGGCTGATCATCGCCGGCGTGGCCCAGTTCGCGCGGGAGCGGACCCGCTGGAGCCTCTACGTCGAGGAGGACCCGCTGCAGAAGCTGCCAGACCTCGGCCGCTGGCACGGGC
>JBIIMX010000547.1:0-2579 GCA_044337765.1 Pirellulales bacterium
ACCTCGAGGAACTCACGATCGTCAACACCACGGCCGAAAACGCGTGGCTCGCCCCGCTGGCGAAACTGAAATCGCTCAAGACCCTGCGGATCATCAACCAGGCCAAACTGGACGACACCGGGCTGGCTCTTCTGGCTCCGCTGCATCAGCTGGAATCCTTCGGCTACATCGGCACCCGCATGACCGGTGCCCCATTGAAGGACTTCAAGGGCTGGACCAGCCTGAAGTCCCTGAGCCACCGCGGCAGCAAGCTGAGCGACGCCGGCCTCAAGGCCCTTGTCGCGGCCTTCCCGAACCTGGAATCGCTTTCGTTGGCCCATGGCGACTACGGCAACGACGCCCTGGCGGAGGTCGCCAAACTCACGAAGCTCAAAGGCCTGGAACTCGGGTCGCACAAATCCACGCCGGAGGGGCTTGCGCCGCTCACCGGCCTGAAACTCGAATACCTGCAACTCGCGGAGGGATTCGAGGGGGCGGCCGCACTCAAGATCGTCGAGCACATGCCGACGATCAGGAAGCTCGTGCTGACGAACTGCGTGAACATGACAGACGACGACCTGCGGACCGTCGTCGGCATGAAGAACGTGCGCGACCTGGAACTGTCGAACCTGGCCATGGCCGCGGAACGGGTCGCCGTGCTGAAGGATGCCTCGCACCTCGAGAGCCTGCGCATAAGACTGGCGGCGAAGGCTCCCGGGAGTGAGGAAGACAGGTCGGCGTTGAAGGCGGCCCTGCCTTCGGTGACGATCAAGATCGAGTGAGCACGCAGGGTCGGCAAACCGCTTGTGGACAAGCGGCTCGGAAACCGTTTCGCCGTTCTTCTCAAGCGAGGTCCGCGAGCGTTTCGGGCTGCCATTCCTTCCAGACCCGCGTCGAGAAATCCACCGAGTACCCCGCGTCCTTGGGTGTGTCGGAGGCCGGGGCAAACATTCGAAAAAAACACTGCCTGAGGTGCGTCGTTTTCATATTTTGGCGTATCGACACGCCAGCTGTGACCACACGCCCCGAAAACTCGTTACAGCCGCTCGAGAAACGGCATGAGGAGCCGCTGATACGGTATTCTCACGGCCGGCTGTTTCTTCGAACAAGCCGATTGATGGAAGCCGGAAGCGTAAGCGAGGGACGGCGTGATTCCAGTTCCAATCCCTCACGCGCGCTTCGGGCTTGGATGGGAAAGGCTTGAAGTGCCTTCGATGCGGAAGCTCGTCGCGGTCTTTTCCTGTCTGCTTTCCTGCCTTTCGGCCGAGGCGGCCGAGGCGGCCGACCTCGACATGCGACGGGCTGCCGTCGTGGCGGAACTCGGCACACTGCCGCCGCTGGTGGCCTCGCCGCAGACCTGCCAGCGGATCGGTTTCCACGGCCACGCCGCCGAGCCGGCCTGGGTGGTGATCGACTTCCGGCGGCAGGTGACCCCGGAGCGGGTGGCGCTGTTTCCGGCGCGGCTGCCGAGCGGCGGCTTGGAACAGAGCGGTTTTCCCTCGGCCTTCACCATCGAGATCTCAGACGATCCGGAGTTCGCCGCCCACGTGCTCATCGCCGAGTGGAGAGAGCCTGAAACGGGGGCCGGCGAACGGCTGCCATTCTGGATGGCCCCGGGCAACGGTGCGAAGGGCCGCTACCTGCGGATCAAGGTCAACGGTTTTCGAGTCGGCTCCGGTGGCGAGCAGTTCTTCCGGTTGGGCGAGATCGTGGTGCTGGCTGACGGGCAGAATGCCGCCCTGCGCTGTCCCACACACACGTCCGCCTCGCTCGACAGCCCTCGCCGCTGGGAGCCAGACAACCTGACTGATGGCTACTTTTGGTGCCTGCCCCTGATTGGCAGCCGCGGCTCGACCACCAACGGTGCCCGCTGCCCGATCGAATCAGCCGGAGTCGTCGATGGCGCGACCTGGCTCGAGGTCGATCTGGGACAGCCCGAGCGGATCGACGAAATCCATCTCGTGCCGGCCTGGCCGATCGGCCAGGCCGATCTGCCAGGGTATGGTTTTCCGTCACACTTCCAGCTGCTCGCCGATCCGGAAACCGCCACGGCGAAACTGCTGCTCAATGAAACCTGGCCAGCGGCCCCAGCCGATGCCCTTCCGAACCCCGGCCCGGCGCAGGTCATGCTCACACCGCAGGGACTCACGGCCCGAAGGGTTCGGCTGGCGGCCCAATCGCTCTGGCGGCTCGGTCCGCAGATCGGCGGTTCGTTCGGCCCTCCGCAGCATGTCCTCGCCCTCGCCGAATTGCAGTGCTGGCGGGGCGGCCGGAATCTGGCCGCCGGAAAGCCCATTGCCATGAGTCATGTCGCCGCAGGAGACGGGTGGTCGGCAGCCGCCCTGACCGACGGGTTCTCGAGCCGGCACGAACTCCTTGACTGGAAGTCCTGGCTCGATGGCATCGCGCTGCGGGTGGAGGTGGAGGACGAACTGGCGAGGATCGACGAACGGCTCGCGCGGCGGCGTGAAGACCGCCTGCAGCGGCTGCTGACAGTCGCGATCGGCTCGCTCGTCGCGCTGGCCCTCGGCGGAACCGCCACGATTCTCTGGCTGCGGGCGTCGGCGGCGAAGCGGCTCGCCACCCTGCAGACCCGACTG
>JBIIMX010000097.1:0-10133 GCA_044337765.1 Pirellulales bacterium
AGGCCCGACTGGAAGCCCCTGATCGCGTTGCACCACGGCTCGGTCGATCGCGAGCTGCGGTCCGCCGCGGAAGAGGGGCTTCGTCGTGGCAAGTTCAAGTGTGTCGTGGCGACGTCAAGCCTCGACCTGGGCGTCGACTTCGGACCTGTCAATCAGGTGTTCCAGATCGGCAGCCCCAAGGGGATCGCGCGGCTCTTGCAGAGGGCCGGCCGCAGCGGCCACGCGCCTGGGGCCACCGGCCGGCTGATCTGCGTGCCCACGCATGCGCTCGAATTGATCGAATGCGCCGCGGCCCGGAAGTCGGTGACCGCGGGAGTGGTCGAGGCCCGCCGTCCACTCACGAACGCCCTTGACTGTCTCGCGCAGCACCTCGTCACCGTCGCCTGCAGTGGCGGCTTCCGCGAGCAGGATCTGCGGGCGGAAGTTGCCGGCACGCGGGCCTTCGCGGCGATCGACAACGCCTCCTGGCAGTGGGCGATCGACTTCGCCGCGCGGGGCGGGCCGGCGCTGGCCGCCTATCCGAACTTTGCGAGGATCACGGAACGCTTCGGCCGCTGGTACGTCGCCAGCAAGGCGATCGCCCGACTCCACCGGATGTCGATCGGTACGATCGCGGGCGATGCCAGCGTCGAAGTCAAGTGGCTGCGGGGTGGCCGACTCGGCACCGTCGAGGAATCGTTCGTCTCTCGGCTCAAGCCCGGAGACCGGTTCTTGTTCGCCGGCCGGCCCCTCTCGCTCTTCCAGTTCGACGGCCTCATTGCCTGGGTGAAACGTGCCCGGGGGACATCGACGCTGCAAGTGCCTCGATGGAACGGTGGGCGGATGCCGCTCTCCACGCTGCTCTCGACGGCTGTGCTCGACCTCGTGCAGTCGGTGGCAGACGCCGCGGAGCCGCCGCGTGCGACGTCGACGCGTGGGCTCTTGCCGGAGGTGAAGGCGGTCTTGCCGCTCCTCCGGACGCAGTCACGGTGGAGCCGTCTGCCTGGCGACGACTGCCTGCTCATCGAGCGGGTGCAATCCCGCGACGGCCACCATGCGTTTCTGTTTCCGTTCGCCGGCCGGCTCGTGCACGACGGCCTGGCGGCACTGGTCGCGTGGCGGATTGCGCAGCGAAAGCCGAGCACCCTCACGATGGCTGCCACCGACTGGGGCTTCGAACTGGCCGGCCGCGAGCCGCTCTACCACACCGAGCGGGAGTGGCGACAGGTGCTCTCGCCGGCCAACCTGCTCGAAGATCTGATGGCCTGCTTGAACGGCACGGAGATGGCGCGACGGCATTTTCGCGAAATCGCCCGCGTGGCAGGGCTCGTGTCGGGGGGCCGCCGGACCAACCGGCAGACGCAGTCTTCGGCCGGATTGATCTTCGACGTGCTCATGGAGCACGATTCGGGCAGCATGCTGCTCACGCAGACGCGGCGGGAGGTGCTCGAGCAGCAGTTCGAGTTTGGTCGCCTGCGTGACACGGTCGCGGCGATCGCCGACAAAGATGTACGGATCGTGGACACGGCCCGGCTCTCGCCGCTGGCGTTTCCGATCTGGGCCGAACAGGTGCAGTCGCGGCTCACCACGCAGGGCTGGCTCGAACGCATCACGGCGATGGCCCACGAACTGGAACAGGCCGCGGAGGCGACGCCAGGATGAACGGGGTGCGAATCGAATGCGAACGGGACGTTGGCTCGACCGCCCCGGACCTCCTCTTGCTGCCCGGCCGCGCGGTGCTCATGCCCGCCTCGAGGACGCTGCTTGTGGCCGACCTCCACCTTGGGAAAGCAGCGACGTTTCGCCGCGCGGGCATCCCGGTGCCGGAGGGCTCGTCACAGCGCGACCTCGAACGGCTTGGGCAGTTGGTGCAGGCCCACGAGGTGCGGCGGCTCGTCGTGCTCGGCGATCTGTTTCACGCCAGAAGCGGCTGCACACCACAGGTCTTCGCGGAGTTTGCGTCGCTGCGATCCCGGATGCCCGACACATCGGTGGTGCTCGTACTCGGCAACCACGACCGCGCAGTCGGCCGGCTGCCCGACACGCTTGGTCTGGATGCGTGCATCCCCTGTCTCGACGAGCCGCCATTTCACTTCGTGCACGAGCCCGCCACGGGCGTCGCAGCCTCCGACCGTGACATGTTCACGGTCGCGGGCCACCTGCACCCGACGGTGACCATTCGGAGCCCGAGCGGCGACCGGCTCGCCGACCGCTGCTTCGTAGCGGAGCCCTCGCTGCTGGTGCTGCCGGCCTTCGGCTCATTCACCGGCGGCCACCGGATCGATCCAGCCGAGAGCATGCGACTCTGGATCGCGAGGGACGACGGCGTGGTGGACGTAACGCGGATCGTCACGGCCAACCGCAGGGACGGGGATTGACCATCACCAGTGCCGCGTGGGCCGTGTCACGGTTCCGAAGCAACAGTCTCCGAAGCAACAGGAACGCAGCAGTCTTGGACGAGGGCGGTCTCTCCGGACACCGAAGCGAGCGTTCAGGCGCCTCGGCGGATCACGCGCACCATAATCCCAAACGTATTCGCCGAGCCGCCGTGCGAGCGAAGCGTGTTCGGGGAGACCGACCGGCACCAGCCAGAGCCACCAACCAGAGCCGGGCAAGTTGAAAAACTCGCCCCCACGGGGAACCAGAGCCGGGCAAGTTAAAAAACTCGCCCCCACGGGAGACAGACAGAGCCGGGCAAACCTCTCGACGAGGGCGGTCTCTCCGGACACCGAAGCAAGCGTTCAGGCGCCTCGGCGGATCACGCGCACCATGATCCCTAACGCATTCGCCGAGCCGCCGTGCGAGCGGAGCGTGTTCGGGGAGACCGACCGGCACCAGCCAGAGCCACCAGCCAGAGCAGGGCAAGTTGAAAAACTCGCCCCCACGGGGAACCAGAGCTGGGCAAGTTGAAAAACTCGCCCCCACGGGGAACCAGAGCCGGGCAAGTTGAAAAACTCGCCCCCACGGGGAACCAGAGCCGGGCAAGTTAAAAAACTCGCCCCCACGGGGAACCAGAGCCGGGCACGCTTAGAACACGCGCCCTCGCGATTTGCTGAGCGTGTTCGGGGAGTTTGCCCGGAGCAGCTTTCACCCGCGTGCGGTCGCTTCGCGAAAAGCCATGTGCAACCGCTCGAGCAGATCACGTGCTGTCATCGAGATTTGCCCCAGTGACTGAGCGGCATGGTCCCCCGCGCGGCCGTGCACCCACGCAGCGAGGTGGGCCGCATCGAATGGAGCGAGCTGTTGGGCGAGGATCGCTGCGATGATCCCGGTAAGCACGTCCCCGGTGCCCGCCGTGGCCATGCCGGGATTCCCGGTGACGTTGTGCGTCTGTCGCGTGCGGTCGACGATGAGTGTTGCCGGCCCCTTCAGGACGATCACGGCGTCGATCGCCTGAGCCAACGCAGCCGCCTCGCGTTCGAGCATGGCCCGATCGCCAGCCTCGGGAGATGACGGATCGACGCTCAGCAGCCTGCACATCTCGCCGGCATGCGGCGTGAGGATCCGCGGGCCCGCATGGCCGGCAAGGGAGCCGCGGTCGCTGTGGGCGAGCACCCACAGTGCGTCGGCGTCGAAGACTGCCGGCTGTGGCAGATGATGCCAGAGGTACGACACGATCTGGACGATCGCATCGGAACGGCCGAGCCCAGGACCCACCGCCACGGCGTCCGCCCTTTGGGCCGAGGCCGCGATCTCCTCCAGAGCGGCCGTGGCGAACGTACCGTGGATCCTGCCCGGCAGCCCGCGGGTCATCACGCAAGGATCGAAGCCGGCGGCGATCACCGCGACCTGCTCCGGCACAAGGGCCTCCACGAGGCCCGCCCCGCTCTTGAGCGCAGCCATGGCGGCGAGCGCGGGCGCCCCGGCCATGCCGGCGGCGCCGCCCACCACGACGACGCGTCCGTAGTCGCGTTTGCTGGTGTCGCGGCTTCGGCTGGTCAGCCTCGGCAGGTCGGCGGGCAGCATCGCTGTTGGATTCCTCGGGGTTTGGCGTGGCGGCCGCCGCGGACGGCCAATGGCCCCCCTTGGTCGGGATCGTCGGGGCGAATTCGCTGGTGGGCGGCTGATTACCTTGACTGAACCGACTGCAAGGGGCTACCTTCGCCAGCACTCGACAGGATAGCTTGGATGCCAAGGAGATGGGTGCCCCCTCATGAGCGACGCTGCAAAACCGGGTGATCTGTTCAATGTGAAGAAGGTCCGTCGGCTTATCGAGCTCATGAAGGAGCACGATCTGGCGGAGATCGACCTGAAGCAGGCTGACCATCGCGTCCGGATCAAGCGGGGCGGCGAAGTCATCGCCACTACCTCGGTACCCGTGGTACAGGCGGCCTCCCGGAACGCCCCGGCAGCCCCGGCCAGTACCGCGCAGCCGGCTGCCGATGCCGGCATGCTCGTGATCAAAAGCCCGATGGTGGGCACGTTCTACAAGGCCTCGGGCCCTGATTCCGCCCCGTTCGTCAAGGTCGGCGATCGGATTGGTCCCGAGAAGACGGTTTGCATCGTCGAAGCCATGAAGGTCTTCAACGAGATTCCCTCGGGAGTCTCCGGCCAGGTCGTGGCGATCCTCGTGGAAAACGGAGCGCCGGTCGAATTTGGCCAGCCGCTCATCAAGGTGGATCCGGGGGCGTGAACCCGCGCCGGAGTGTCGTGATCGCGATGCGTGGCCAGCCTCGTGATTCGTTCGTTTCTTCGCTGGCCCAAGCTTCTGGCGGGAGCCTATGTTCAAACGGATTCTGATAGCCAACAGGGGCGAAATCGCCCTGCGCGTGATCCGCGCCTGCCGCGAACTGGATGTCGAGACGGTGGCCATTTTCAGCGAGGCTGACCGCGGTGCCCCGTATCTCGAGCTGGCCGACGAAGCGATCTGCGTGGGCCCGGCCCGGGCGGCGGACAGCTACCTGCGGATCGATCGCGTGATCAGCGCGGCCGAAATCGGCAACGTGCAGGCGATCCACCCCGGCTACGGTTTCCTCTCCGAGAACTCCCACTTCGCCGAGGTCTGCCGTTCCTGCGACATCGGCTTCATCGGTCCGACGCCGGAGGCGATGGAGCGGGTCGGCGACAAGAACTCCGCTCGGGCGCTGGCCCGCGAGGCCGGCGTGCCGACCGTGCCCGGTAGCGACGGGCTCGTGTCGAGCGAGCAGGAGGCGGTTCGCGTGGCTCGGGACGTCGGCTATCCGGTGCTTCTCAAAGCGACCGCGGGTGGCGGTGGCAAGGGCATGCGGGTGGCGGCAAATGAATTGGCCCTGGCAAACGCCTGGCAGCAGGCTTCCGCAGAGGCGCAGGCCGCCTTCGGCAATCCGGGCATCTACATCGAGCGTTATGTGGAACGGCCACGGCACGTGGAGATCCAGATCCTCGGCGACCAACACGGCACGATCGTGCACCTCTGGGAACGGGACTGCTCGACGCAGCGACGGCACCAGAAACTGATCGAGGAAAGCCCCTCCCCACGACTGCCTCAGGAAATCCGCAAGAAGATGTGCGAGGCGGCGGTCCGCCTGGCCAAGGCGGCCGGCTACTATTCGGCCGGCACGGTCGAGTTCATCGTCGACCAGCAGGACAACTTTTATTTCATCGAGGTCAATGCGCGGATCCAGGTGGAGCACCCGGTGAGCGAGATGGTGACCGGCATCGACCTCGTGAAGGCGCAGATCCGGGTGGCGGCCGGCGAGAAACTCGGCCTGTTGCAGAAAGACATTCTCCCACGCGGCCATGCGATCGAGTGCCGCATCAATGCCGAGGATCCCGCCCACAACTTCCGGCCTTGTCCGGGTCGGATCGAGCGGATCATCGCCCCGGGCGGTTTTGGAGTGCGATTTGATTCCCATGCGACCGCCGGCTACACCGTGCCCCCGCACTACGATTCGTTGGTTGGCAAGCTGATCGTCCACCAGCCGACGCGGCAGGAGGCGATCCGGACGATGATCCGCGCCCTCAAGGAACTGAGGGTCGAGGGAATCAAGACGACGGTGCCGTTACACCTCGAGGTACTGGCCAACACCGCGTTCCACGAGGCTCAGATCGACACCACATTCGTGGAGCGGATGCTGGCCAGATGATCCGCCGCTTTCGGCAGACCGCTGGCCGCGATCGCTCGCGGCCCGTCGCCGATGCGATCTCTGCGGGTTTCGAAACCCGACTCCTTCACCTTCGAACATGACCGTTTTCCACCACGGATACAGAACGTTTTTCATCAGGAGAGAGCCATGAGTGAGTCTTTGTCGCGGCCGCCGAAGGGGGATCATCAGTTTCGTCGCGTGGCCATCCTGTTCGCCGGGGGCCCGGCGCCGGGTGCCAATGCGGTGATCTCGACTGCGGCGACTTCGTTCATGCGCAACGGCACCGAGGTCGTGGGCATGAAGCACGGCTACTCGTCGTTGGCCGACTACTCCGCCGACAAACCGCTCGTGCAGGGCCGCGACTACACGGTGATCACGCCCGAGTTCCTCAAACGGACACGCTCCGGCCAGGGAATCATGCTGGGCACGGCGAGGACGAATCCTGGAAAGCACGTCTCGGCCCCCGCCCATTTCGACGATGCCAAGCGGGTCGCGCCCCTGAAGAACGTGTACGAAGGCCTCCTGTCGCTGGGTGTCGAGGCCCTGATCTCGATCGGCGGCGACGACACGCTCAAGACGGCCAACAAGTTCAAGATGTACCAGGACCGCCTGCCTGCAGGCAGCAAGCGGATCCCGGTCGTGCACCTCCCCAAGACGATCGACAACGACTACATGGGGATCGATTTCACGTTCGGCTATTTCACGGCGGTCGATACGCTCGGCGGCGAGATTCGTAACCTCCTTTACGACGCCGAAGCGGGCCGTTGCTACTACCTCTGCGAGACCATGGGCCGCAGTGCCGGCTGGCTCTCATATGGAGCTGCGATCTCGGGCGAGGCGAGCCTCGTCATCAGCGTCGAGGACATCCACGGCAAGTATCGGAGCGAGGAGACGGTCACCGATTCCGCGGGCCAGACGACGATCAAGCCGGTGATGAACATCGAGGAGGTGGTGGGCCGGATCGTGAAGACGATGCGGGTCCGCGAGGAGGATGAGGGCAAGCAGTACGGAGTGATCGTGCTGGCCGAGGGGCTGGCGGAATACCTGCCGAGCAAGCAACTCGAGGGCATTCCTCGCGATGAGCACGGCCACATCTCGATCGCCCAGGTGCAGCTGGGCCGGATGTTCTCGAAGCTCGTGGCCGATGAGTTCAAGCGGCAGACCGGTCGCTCGCGAAAGGTCGTCGGGCTGCAACTGGGCTACGAGGTCCGCTGTGCCAAGCCGCACGCCTTCGACGTGATGCTCGGCAGCCAACTGGGCGTGGGCGCGTACCGGGCCCTCGCCGAACGGGGGCTCAACGGCGTGATGGTGAGCGTGTCGGGCCAGCTCGACTTGAACTACGTGCCGTTCGAGGAGCTGGTCGATCCGAACACGCTCGTCACGGTCGTTCGCTATGTCGAACGCGGCAGCGACTTCCACCGCCTCGCCCGCTTCCTCGAGACGTACGTCAACGAGTAGGTTGGACGGCGCCCGCGGAGCCAGCGTCT
The DNA here is from genome assembly GCA_044337765.1 of Pirellulales bacterium. Lineage (GTDB taxonomy): Bacteria > Planctomycetota > Planctomycetia > Pirellulales > UBA1268 > CAMCQY01. The sequence continues at coordinate 7,532 of JBIIMX010000097.1, forward strand.
CGTGGCGACGCGCCGCCGGGCCGGCGGAGGTCTCGTCGCTACGGCTTTTTCTCCTTCCACGACCTGCGGCAGTGCATTCCTCAGAAGGTCGAAAAATCCTAATGCTCCGCGACCTTCCGCCGATCCCGGCTCCCCCGTGAGGGGCTGCCCGTGTCCCGAGAGCCGGCGTTGGCGGCAAGCGAAGGCAGGATGCCGAGAGCGCAGCCGCCATCGAGTGAGCGCAGGGCAGGATGCCCGTAGCGAACGTCCGGCGACGGGGCATGGGCAGCCCCGAACCGTCACCACGCCTTGCGGCGTCAGTCCTGCGTGAGCGTGCCCTTGGTGCTTGGCACGCCCCGCTGGCGCGGATCGGCTTCAACGGCCATGCGGATGGCACGGGCGGCGGCCTTGAAGACCGCTTCGGCGATGTGGTGGCCGTTGCGGCCGTGGTGCAGGATGGCGTGGAAGTTCGCTCCTGCCGTGGCCGCAAAGCTCTCCCAGAAGACCTCGACGAGTTGCGCGTCGAACGTGCCGATCGTGGGCACCGGGAAGTCGACGGCAAACACCATCGCCATCCGGCCGCCCAGGTCGACGGCGACCGTCGCGAGCGACTCGTCCATCGGAATGATCGCGTGGCCGTAGCGGCGGATGCCCCGACGATCGCCGAGACAGTCCTTCACCGCCGTGCCCAACGCCCGGCCGACGTCTTCGACCGTGTGGTGTCCGTCGACGTGCAGGTCGCCCTGGCAGCGCACCGACAGATCGATGAGCGAGTGCCCGGCCAGCAGCGTGAGCATGTGGTCGAAGAAGCCGAGGCCGGTCTGGATATCGGCCTTGCCGGTGCCGTCGAGGTCGATCGACAGCACGATGTCGGTTTCAGCGGTCTTCCGGGAAACGGTGGCGGTGCGTGGCATGGGGTTCGCTGCGAACAATTGGGGGCGTGGAGATCGGGGACGGTCAGATCGTCCTGATGCAGGCGAGGAAGGCGTCGATCTCCTCGTCGGTGCCGACGGTGATCCGGAGGCCGTCGCCCCAGCCTGCGTACTGCATGAAGCGGATGAGGATTCCCTGGGCCTTGAGGGCCTCGTAGATCGGCTTGTGCGGCCGCTCGGGGTGCGTGCACCAGACGAAATTCGCCTGGCTCTCCTGGGCATGAAACCCGAGGGAACGCATGGTGTCGGTCAGCCGGCGGCGGGTGGCAATGATCCTTGCGCGGTTTTCAGCCAGCCATGCCTGGTCGTCGATGGCGGCGGTGGCTGCGGCGATCGAAAGCGTGTCGCAGTTGTAGGAATCCTTCACCTTCTGCAGTTCCTGGATCACCTGCGGCTGGGCGACGGCGAAGCCGAAGCGGAGGCCGGCCAGGGCGTACGACTTGCTGAAGCTTCGCGTGACGATCACGCGGGGATTTCGCTTGACGAGGTCGAGACAGTTGGCGTCGGAAAAATCACCGTAGGCCTCGTCGACGACAACGGCACAGGCGAGCCGGTCGGCGAGTGCCGCGATCCGCGCCGGCGGCAGGAGCGTGCCCGAGGGACTGTTCGGGTTCGCGATGATCGCCAGCTTAATCGCGTCGCCGCCCGCCGTGCGGTCCGCGGCGAAGCCATCGGCGAGCGACCAGTCTGGTGCGTAGTGAAACTCGTCGCAGTGGGCGGCCTGGATGCCGGCGAGCGTGCGGTAGAGGATGTAGCTGGGATAGGGCATCCGCAGCCACTCCCCCGCCCCGACGAACGTGCGGACGAGAATCGTGAGCAGGTCGTCGCTGCCGTTGCCGCAGAGAATCCAGTCGGGGGAGACGCCGAGCACCTCGGCCGCCCTCATCCGGAAGACCGTGGCGAGCGGGTCGGGATACTTGGCGAGCGTGCGGCCGGCGGCCGTGGCGACAATCGCCCGGGCCACCGCGGGCGACGGCGGATAGGGATTCTCGTTCGTGTTCAGCTTGATCCACTTGCCCCCTTGCGGCTGCTCACCGGGGACATAGCCCGAGAGCGCCGCGATGTCGGGCCGGACGAGGGCGGCGGAGAGAGCGGCTTTTGGAGGTGGGAGCGACATCGCGAGCGGATGAGGTAGGAAGGCGGCAACGAGGACAGTGACGCTGCAAGTCTACCTCATCGCCGGGCCGCCACCCGGCGGGGGCTCCGCGGGCGGCGCAATCGTCGGGATCATCCGCCGGAACCGTGCTACAACCGCTCCATCCGGAGCCACCGGCCCGCTGGCTACGGCAGCGGATGCCGTTGGAAGAATTCCCACATGAGGTCGTTGGCCGATATGTCCCGGGTCGATTTCCCCAGGGAGGCCAGCCGCGGCTCCCTGCCGGGCCACGTATGCCCGCCCCCCTCGATCACGATCAAGACGACCTCCGTGCCATCCCTGCCCGCGCCGTAGGTCTTACGGAGCACGGTCGTGCCATCGGCAGCCCTGTCCGGCAGCGTGGTCGTGACGGGCTTCGGGGTGCATCCGTCGACCTCGACCCAGGCTGCGATCGAGTGGGCTACCGAAAAAAAATCGGTTCCTGACACCCCTTTTCCCCGGCCACCGTGGAACGGGGCGAAGTCGTCGTCGGTGCCATGGAAATGCATGACGGAGACCGGCCGCCGGGGAGCGCAGGTCTTCGTTCCCATCGGCC
>JBIIMX010000096.1:0-10133 GCA_044337765.1 Pirellulales bacterium
AGATCGGCGTCGAGTTCGACGATCTCCCGCGGATACCCCGTCTGCTCCACCACGAAGTCGATCAGGAAGTTTTCGATCTCGCTGGCCGCGGGCCCTTCTTTCGCCGGCCGACGCGACAGCCATCGGGCCTTCCCGCCCGACCGCGCGAGCACGTCGCAGAGCAGATCACGCGATGACGCAGCGAGGATGGCGGGGTGATCGGACGCGGTAATCTCGAACAGGTGGGTCGCACTGTCCAGAAAGGCCCGCACGCCGGGGTTTGCTCCACCGGTCCGGTTCAGCGGTGGCTCGAGACCTGCTTCTTCAAGCAGTGCGGCGACGGCATCATCCAAATACTCGGCTTGAGACGCGGCCTGATACTCGGCTCGAAGTCCGCTGTCAGCGTCGGCTGCCGGCTGCGGCGACGCGATGGCCGTGAGTCGATTCACCGGCTTTGGCTCGAGCACCAGGGTCGCGGACGCGATCGCCACCGGCTCCAAAGACGCGGGCTCGTGGTGCACTCGCCCATTCTTATGGACCTGCTCGTAGCCGTGAACCTCGCGGCCGACCTCCTCATGCGTGGCAGTCTCGACCGGTCTGGACGTGCCGCGGGGGGCTGCACCTCCCGCACGGTTGCGTTCCCGCCGGCGTGCGGTCGCATCGAATGACACGATTCTTCCTGGCTGTCGTGGCTGTGGTCGTGCCCGAATTCCCTGCTGCCGCTCGCCGCCGTCGATCGCTCCCGCCGCCGCGAGCTGCTCTCGCAGCCGCGCGATGTGCTCCCGCGGCGAACGACCGCGTTGATCGAACTGCAGAAAGTTCGTGCCCTCGCGGCCCGCGAGGATTCTCCGGCTCAGGCCGGAGAGCACACCCGACGGCCCGACCTCGACGAACGTGCGCACACCCGCGTTGTAGAGCTTCTCGATGACCGCCACCCAGCGGACCGTCTCGGTCATCTGACGAATCAGGCTCTGCCGGACGTCGGCCGCGCTGCACATCGCCTCGTTCGTGGTGCTGCTGAAGGTTTGGAGCCGTGGTGCCGCGATCGGCAGCCCGTGGACCGTGGCCGCGAGCCGCTCTGCCGCCGCCGCCAACAGCGGCGTATGGAAAGGGCTCGGTACGGCGAGCCGTTTTGATTTGACACGGCGTGCGTCGAACATCGCCTCGACGGCATCGACGATTCGCGCGGTGCCCCCCACCACGAACTGCTCGGGGGCATTTTCCGCGCACACCCATACCTGCCCGGCGAAGGACTCGATCGCCGCCATCACCGTCGCCCGATCGGCGATCACCGACAGCATGGCACCGTTGCGAGGCCCAAGCTGCTCCACGGCGTCGGCACGAGCGATCGTGGCCTGTACGCCGTCCTCGATGCTCCACGCTCCCACGGCGGCCAACGCCGGAAACTCTCCGAAGCTATGGCTGGCGACGATGTCGGGCACGAAGCCCATGCCCTGGAGCACTTCCCAGGCGAAAAGATCGCCGAGATACATCGCCCACTGCGTATCCCAGATCCTGGTGCCCAGCCCGTTCTCGGGCCGCCAGGCGATCTCCGCGAGCGTCTCTCGGCCGGCGGCCCGCGCCATGCCGTCGAGCCGGCCGAGCGCGGCACGGGCTTCGGGCAACTCTTCGACGAGACCGCGGAACATGTCGGTGTATTGCGAACCCTGGCCGGGGAAGATCGCGGCCACGAGCGGCCTCCCGCCGGCGCTGGCGGCCGACCTCGTCGGCTGCGGCGCGGGAACCGGCGACGACGCCGCTGCCCGCGGCCGCGCGGCCTCCGGCACCGGCACACCGTTGTCGAGCACCAGATGTCCGGCCTGACGCTCCTGGATCACGGTCACGCAGCCCGCCCGATAGCCGGCCGCGTCCACGGCGCCGAGCGGAGTGGCTGCGGCTGATGCCATGAGCCCATGCACCTGCAACGCGGGATCGGAAACGGCAACCGACCCGGGCATGATCCCCGTTGCCAAGGCGTGGGAGAGTTTCAGAAGGGCCGCCGCGCCGGCCGCCGCACCCGCATGACCGATCTGGGCATCGAGCGAACCCGCTGCGATCGGCCGCACGGTCTCCGGGCCCCGCTGCGGGCTGCTCGAGGCTGCCGGTTTTCCATACTGGCCCCCGAGGATCGCAAGTTCTTCACCGCTCTTCGCGTGCCCGCCAGCGACGGCCACTTCAACCGCCTGCACCGCGGAAGGATCGATCGAGGCCTTCTCGCATGCCTCGCGGACGACCCGTCGGATCGCCTCCGAGCGGGTGCGCCCTGAGCCAACGGCCACACCGCGAATCACGCCGCGAATCCTGTTGCCGGCCGCGCGGGCATCGGCGAGCCGCTTCAGAACGAGCACCACGGCGCCCTCGCCCGGCACGTCACCCCCACGCGTCTGGCCGTTGAGCACGGACACCGGTCGGGTCGAAAGGAAACCGCCGAGCGAACGCCCCTCGTATGCCATCAGATCCATGCAACGCTCCCCTGCCGCGCAGAGCACGGCATCGCAGGCACGTTCGCGGAGCATGTCGATCGCCGCAGAGATCGCCGAGAGGCTCGAGCAGTCGCCCGCGTCGAGCGCCAGCGCTCCGCCCATGAGATCGAATGTCTTCGTCAGCCGGCTGGCAAGCGTGCTGCTCGTGAAACTTCCCGTCTCATCGATGAGCGCCGGCAGACGCTCCAACAGCTTTTTTTCGTAGAGGCTGACGATTCGGTCACTGTCGTCCTTGGACACGCCGCGACGGGCCAGCGCCGCCCGCAGATAGCCACCCGTTTCCGGGAGCCGCAGTCCCTGCTGCAGTTGGTTGGCGAAGTCGCCGCCGAACAGCGTGCCCACGACGACACCCGTCCGGGTGCGGTCGAGGCCGGCCTGAGTCCCGCCCGCGTCGGCGATGGCTGAGTCGGCCGCCTCGAGGAGCATGAACTGCAGCGGATTGGCAGCTGCGATCTGCTTGGGCGGCACCTTGTGCCGGCGCCAGTCGTAGTGGAAGTCCCGTACGAAGCCGCCGATGTCCGACATCGTGTGCCAGGCACGTGGCCCTGATGGATCGAAGACCCGTTCGGCATTCCAGCGGTCCGCAGGAACCTGCCCGATGCCGGTCTCGCCGCGGCCGAGCAGATCGAAGAACGCGTCGAGCGTGAGTGCGCCGGGCAGCACGCAGCCGGAGCCGACGATGGCAATCGCGTCCGCATCGGCATCGGCGTCGGTCGGCATCGCGACCGTCGGGCGGGCCGCGTGCCGCGTTGCCGTGGGATGTTCGGTGAGCGCGACGTGCACGTTGAGTCCGCCGATACCGAAAGCGTTCACGGCGGCGCACCGCGGCGAACCGTCGGCATGAGCGGGCCATGAGAGGGGTGCCTTGGGCACCTTAAAGGGGCCGTTTTTCCAGTCGAATTCCCTGTTCAATTCGTCGCAGGTCGAGCCGGGAGGGATGACGCCGTGCTCCATCGCGAGCACCACCTTCACGAGGCTGGCGATGCCGGCGGTCTCGAGCGTATGGCCGATGTTGGCCTTCACGCTGCCGATCGGGATCTGCCTGCCGGCGGGCAGGTGCTGCGCCATCAGCCGCGACAGCGCACCGAGTTCGGTGGCATCGCCGACCTGCGTGCTCGTGGCGTGGGCCTCGATGTACTCGATCCTGCCGATATCGGCGGCGTCGGGATAGGCCCGCTCGACCGCCAGAACCTGCCCTTCCTGCCGGGGCGCCCAGAGGCTCTTTCCCTTGCCGTCACTGGCCACGCCCAGCCCACGAATCACAGCCCGGATTCGGTCGCCGTCGGCGATCGCCCGGGAGAGCGTCTTGATGACGAGCGCCACGTAGCCCTCGGCCGTGATCAGACCGTCGGCCGCCTCACCGAACGGGCACGACCCCACGTTGCTCACCGACTGCGCAGCAGAGAAGAGTACGAGGCTGTCCGACTTGCAGTAGGAGGCGCCGCCGACGATGGCCTGGTCGATCCCCCCCTGCAAGAGCGCTCTGGCACCGATCGCCATCGCCTGGAGCGATGAGGCGCAGGCGGCGTCCACCACGAGAAAAGGTCCGTCGAGCTTGAGGGCCTCCTGCACGATCTTCGCGGCTCCGATCGCGCCGAGATCGAGCGATTCACCCGGCTTCCGGCCTGGATAACGGTGCCTGACGGCAGCGGCCACCTCGGCACCGACGGCGTCCACGTCGCCGCCGAGGATCGCCCGCGCCGCGTCCACCTCGGAAAGCAGCGCCGCGGTCTCGTCGATGCCGGTCGAGTAGACGATGTCGCCGATCTTGGTGCTGCCGCCGGTGTGGCCGACATACACGCCCGTGCGACGGTCAGCCGGCATGGCGAAGGGATCCAGGCCGGCATCACGACAGGCCAGCGATGCCACCTCGAGGAAGATGTGGTGAGCGACGTCGTATTTGGCGATTTGGTCGGCCGTGATCGGACAGACAGCGGGATCGACCGGACGGTCCGACACCACCGCGCCCATTTCGGAATAGCTCTTGCCGACCCGGCTCTTCTCGGGATGGAAGTAGAGCTCGCGGGACAAACGCGACTCCGGCAGGGGTCCCCAGGCCGTCCGACCCTCGGCGACCAGCCGCCAAAATGCGTCCAGACCATCGGCGCCCGGAAGTCGGCATGCCATGCCGACGATTGCCAGCGAGTCCTTCAAAGTCGTCGTCCTTGTCGTTTTTAGTTGTGCCAGCAACTCAACCTCAAACGGCGCGCGAAAACGCGTCGACGGTGCGGCCTGCACCGGGGTCGAGTCGGATATCGAGGGGAAGGGATGGGGTTACACGAGTCAGTTCGCCTTGGCGAAAAACGACCCATCCGTGGGAGATGCCGGCCGACGGGCAGGAGCCCAGCCACCGGCTGCCGAAGTTCGAAGTATGCCCACACGAAAACCGGTGTCAACGATTCGCGGGGTGGAACCGGCCACCGGACCGCCGTTTGCCGCAGATTCGTGGATCAGCCATGGCGACGGTATCTTCGATCGGGCCATGAAAAAAACCCCCTCCACTGCCGGAATCGCAGCCGCTGCAGCCGCCGGACGGCCACTGGTGCCGTTCGAGCAGTTGATGCTCATCGACGAGCGGCCCGGCCATCCGATGTGCTTCTTCCTGGAATGCATGGTCGCTGGGCCGCTCGAGGAACACCGGCTGCGGGCGGCGGTGCAGACGGCGGCCCGGCGGCACCCCCGCCTCTCGAGCCGGGTGGGCTTCCGCAGGGGCCGTGCCGTGTGGCTCGAGGCCGACGTGCTGCCTGCGTTCATCTGGAATCCACGCGAGCGGGAGGCATCGCCTTGGCGACCGTTGGATCTCGTTCGTGAAAGCGGCGTGCGGGTCGTCGTGCTGAGCGATGGCGCGGACCACCACCGTGTGGTCATGCAGGTGCACCATGCGACCTGCGACGGCGTTGCGGCCTGTGAATTTTTTGGAGACCTGTGGGCGGTCTACGCCGGGATCGAGCCGAGGGACTTCTCGCAACCACGGGTGCAGAGACCGCGGACCGCTGACGACCATATCCGGGAGGTACCGGCAGCCGATCACACCACCGACATCGCCCGCGAGACCTGGGCCTTTGCCAGTTTCTGGCCCGCGGCTCTCGCATGCGTGAAGCAACGCAGCTCTGCGATTCCGCCAGATCGCCCGTTGGCGGCGGCTTCGCGGCACGAGCCCCATGCGCCGCCCTATCGCTGGCTCGAGTTCGATCCGATCGCCACGGAGCAACTGCGGCTGGCGGCATCTGCAGATGGCGTGTCGCTCAATGACAGCATCGTTGCCGCGGTCATGCGGGCTGTCGGCGCCTGGAACGTTCGCGCCGGCCGCAGGCCGGGCAACGTTCGGGTGACCATGCCCGTGAGCCTGCGTCAGCCCGGACTGCGGGAGCCTGCGAACAACACGCTCGGATACGCCTTTCTCGATCGCACTGCCGCCGAGTGCGCCGACCGACGGTCGCTGACGACATCCATCGCGGCGGCGACTCGCTGGATTCTCGAAAACCGCGCCGCTGGTTTTTTTCTCGGTGCCATCGAACTGCTTTCCGGCTGGCCCTGGCTGCTGCGGCTGACGACACGGATCCCGCTCTGCATATCGACGGTGGTCGTGAGCAACATTGGCGATCCCAGCCGCCGCATGCGGTCCGGTGTCGGCAAGATCGACGGCCGTGATGCACCGGACGACCTGACGATTCAGGGCTTTCTGGGCGTGCCCCCTCTGCGGCCGCGCACGCGGGCTGCCATCGGCGTGACCACCTATGCAGGCCGGCTATCGCTCTGTTGTCTCTGTTCCGCCGGCCCCGATCCGCACGAAGCAGCCCGGCAGTTTCTCGAACTCGTCCGCCAGGAGCTCCTCGGGTTCGCCGAGGCGGACGGGGGCCGCGGCGAACAGGCAACCGCTCATGCGGGCAAACATGCCTGAGGCCGCAAAGCAGCGGTCCAAATCACCGCCGCGGCGCAATGCGGCATCCCGGCGGTCTTCCAAGAAAAAAACCGGGAGCGGAGGGCATGGGATTCGAACCCACAACCCCTTTCGGGGCATCTGATTTCGAGTCAGACCGCTGGCCAATTCGCTTACCCTCCGAAAAGGCATGTCCAATGTAGGCCGCACTCCGACGGCGCTCAAGTTGGATACCGCTTTGTGCGGCCTGCACGCGAGCCACGCCTCCGCAGGCTTGCGGCTCGGGGCCGCTTGCAACACTTCTGCCGGAAAGTCACGGCATACCGGCAAGACACCTCGGTGACGGCCACGACCACCTCCCCCCGCCCTTCCTGAAGCCGCCGCCATGGACTGCCGATTTCCCTTCTGACACGTGGAGTCAGGAACGCCTTGGCCGGCCGTTCGCCCCTCGTCAGGAGCGCATAGACAATGGCAAAAGACACATGGCGGATTGTCACCCGCGGCACGGATGGCGAACTCGTCATCCGCGACTTCGACTCGCCCGAACAGCTTCTCAAGACGCACCTCCAGGTCGGCACCGACGACTGCAGCACCGACCTCGACCTCCGTGGAGCTCCCGTCTTCCGGTCGCTCGTCGGACCGATGCCCGAGGGCCGCAACGTCGTCCGTTACGAGTCGCCCGAGGTGTTCGAGCACCTGACCAAGGAATGGGCCGTGCCGAAGGCGCCTCGAAAACGGATCCGCAAGACTGCCGCCGCCCGTCAGGCCGAAGCCGCGGCTGAAGCGTTCCGCTCGGAATCGACCGATGACCAAACCGGCTGAGACCATCTTCTCGCGAATCATCCGCCGCGAGATCCCGGCCCGCATCGAGCACGAAGACGACCTCTGCCTCGCCTTTCACGACGTGGCACCGCAGGCCCCCGTCCACCTGCTCGTGATTCCAAAGCGTGTCATTCCCTCGCTGGCCGATGTCACCGACGCCGACGAGCCGCTGCTCGGCCATCTGGTGGCCGTAGCTTCGGCGGTGGCGCGAAAGCTCGGACTCGACGATGGCTACCGGCTCGTCGTCAACAGCGGCCGCGACGGCGGTCAGACCGTGCATCACCTGCACGTTCACCTGCTGGGTGGCCGCTCCTTGGGCTGGCCTCCGGGCTGAGCGGCGAGCACCATAAAGCGGCAACCGACATCAGGCCCGCAAGGCCGGGTGCGCATCAGCCGACGGAGGTCGGCCAAGAAACAACGACATGCGGTCGTGTTTTTCGTGAAGACAGCCTGTTACTGCCACCAACGACGGACGCGGTCGAACATGCTGCCCGATCGCTCGGCCGGCGCTGCAGGTGACGGCGGGGGGCCCACGCTTGCCCGCGATGCCTCGTCACGTAGCGCTGCCACGGCGTCGTCCGTGACGAACGAGGCGAGGAACCGCGGCCAATACGAGTCGAGTTCCACCAGGCACGAGCCCAGGTCATCCGCCGCCAGCCGCTGTTCCATCACCGACAGGCGACGCGAGAGTTGCACCCGCTGGGATTCGTCGAAAGCCAGGTCAAACACCCGCACGCCGTCGATCTGGACGTTTCCAGGTCCGAGCAGATCGAACCGCACCCGCAACGACTCGAGACTGTGGACCGGCAGGTCATCGACCTGCAGCACGAACTGCGACCACCCGTTCGTGAGCGGCTTGCCGCCGGCGAGCCCGCCAACCGGAGCAAAGCGGTAATACTCGCGGCCATCCTGCACGCCCTCGAGCGCCAAGCGGAATGGCGGCTGCGGATCCCCTTCGGGAATGCGCAGCCACACGGCCACGCTGACCCGACCTGTCAACGGGGGAGGAAACGGATTGCTGCGCACCGTGGAGAGCCCATTGACCGATGAAAAGCCGATCCCGCGTCCCGCCGTTCCATTGACACCCGGCACGAAGGCAACCGCACCACGGCTGGTGTCCACGAGTTCCCATCCTCCCACGCCGCCCGATGCCCGCCCCGCTGCATCGGTATCACCGGCGCCCGCCAGTTCGAACCCCGGATTATCGAGCACGTCCAGCGGCCGCGGCGTCTCGAGGACGGCACGACGGCGGCGGAGGTCTGCCAACCGCGAGTCGATCGACCGCCGCACCGCATCGTCGTAGGCGACTCGGGTGCCCTGCACCGCCACGCCGCCATCGAGCACGAGCGTGCGAACCTCCCACGGCTCGAGTGGCACAGCCGCGCCGCCGGCAGGCTCGAGCGGCAGACGCGTGCCGTCGACGGCATCGATCACCGCCGACGGCGAGCCCGCGAGCGCGAGCCCGGCCCGGCACGGCACGGGCCCCGCATTGGCGATGCTCACCACGGTGCGCCCCTGGTCGCGGCGGCTGCGGACCACCAGCGGCGCGGGCAACGGTTCGGCAAGTTCGAAATCGTCGCCCGGCAACGCCGCAAACGCCTGCAGGCAGCGGTCATACGCCGGTTCGACGCGACCGAACAGCAATCCCATATCGAACACCACCTCGACATCCGACGCCACGAGCGATTCCGCGAGCATTCGGCCCCGCGTCGCCCCCTCTGCCAAGGCGTGCATTGCCGCGACCTCGCTCGCAGCCGTGGCGTTGCCGAACGGTCCATGCGGCACAACATGGCCGATGGGCATCGACCTGGGCTGTTCAAGAGCGATCACGCCGCGGCGGGCGGCACGGGCGACGCCGCGGGCCACCCCGAGCGAGCGATTGGCATTGTCCACGATGGAACGATCGAGGAGGGAATCGGCTGCGGCGTGCACGTGTGGCGAGACGAACAAGATCCGCCGATCGGCGGTAATCCGCTCGGGATCGAGGCCGACCTCCCGCAGCACGTCGGCATCGGCCTGCTCGGCCGCCAGCGACGGACGAAAGCGGGCCGCCAGATCGCCCGCGGCGAAGAGTGACGTGGGCACGATGTGCAGGCTCAAACCCCGGCCCTGCGCTGCCAACACTTCGGCCAGCCGAGAATGGAAGCGGGCTATCACCGCCGTCCGCCAATCGAGCCACTGCTCCCGCAGGGGCCCCTCCACCAGTGCAGCGCGGCGGGCGAACCGTTCACCTCCCGTGGCCGGTTCCTGACCGCCGATCTCCGCCAGGAATCGAGAGAACGTGGCGTCATCGAGCCCCCAGGCCGTGCCTGGCAGATGCATCCAACCATCGTGCGGCAGCACCACCGCCAGTCCATCGACGGCCTCGGCGCCACGAAGCCGACCCGCCAGTTCTCCGACGACATCCTCCACGGCCTGTTGGACCCGTGGATCGAGCACGTTGTAGTGGCAGCTCCGGCCACCTTCGGTCTGCTTTGCTTTGCCATCACGGCCCACGCAGGCGATGCCCGCCGCGTCGGCACCCGCGCCGGCAAGGACAGCCTCGAGCGCCGGCAGCGGCGCGTCGAACGAGACCGCAGGGACCAGTCGCAGGCCCTCGCGGGCATGGATCCGGCAGAGCATGGCGAGCACGTCCTTGCGAACAGGATCGAGGCTCGCCTCCGACGTGACACCGCTGTCCCACCGGGGAGCACCGCGAGTCAGCCGCGACGGCCAGATTGCGGCGCCATCACGGTAGACGACCACCATCGCCCCGGCAGCCCCCTGCACCGAAAGCCATTCGGCCGCGTGGGTGGCACCGGAGAGAAATGTCTTCCAGTCTGCAAACGGCCGACCAGAGCCGTTGGTCGCCCGCTCCATCGCCCCAAACTGCGAGAAGTCGGGGGTCGGCATGTAGGCGTGGACGCGACGGCCAACACCGGCCGTCGCGGTGAAACTCCGGCCTGCGGCGACCGCAGCCTTGGCTGGCG
>JBIIMX010000548.1:0-2571 GCA_044337765.1 Pirellulales bacterium
GGGCCACTTGAAGGTCTGCGGCTGGCTCGCCTGCTTGGCGAGGAGCGTCTCGTCCACCTCCACCCCGAGGCCGGGGCCGGTCGGCAGACCGATGGTGCCGTCGGCGTCGTAGGCATACTCCATCCGTAGGATGTCCGTCGGATTCAGCCTGGCGTTGTCCGGGTAGAACTCGTGGATCAGAAACAGCGGAATCGACGCGGTCACGTGGAGGCTCGCGGCGATCCCGAGGAACGTGCCGGTGCAGTGCGGCGCCAGCGGCACGTAATACGCCTCCGCCAGCGTCGCGATCTTCCGCATCTGGCTGATGCCGCCGGTGTGGCTGCAATCAGGCTGGAGGATGTCGATGCATCGCTCGTGCAGGTAGGGAATCACTTCATAGATCGTCCGATCCCGCTCGCCGGTGGCGAGGGGAACGGCGATCTTCTCCCTCAAACGCTTGAAGATTTCGATGTTGCCCGGCACGCCGGGCTCCTCGATGAAGAGCACGTCGTAGGGCTTGATCGCTGCCGCCACCTGGATCAGCGTGGCCGGCGGCAGGGCCGAGTGGGCGTCGAACATCACCGCGCCCTTTGGTCCCACCTTTTCGCGGGCCGCCTTGATCGCGTTCACGTAGCCCTCGACGACATCCGGGCTGCTGGAATGCTCCCGGGGGCCGCCAGACGGCACCTTGTAGGCCAGAGGCGTGTGATAGACCCGGATCCGGTCGCGGGTCGGACCGCCCAGGAGCCGGTAGACGGGCGTGTTCCAGAGTTTTCCGGCGATGTCCCAGAGCGCGACGTCGATCGCAGCCATGGCGTGGATCAGGATCGCGCCGCCACGGATGTCGCGATGCGCGCGGAACATCTTCTGCCACAGGTGCTCGATCCGGGTCGGGTTTTCGCCGTCGACCAGTTCGAACAGGGATTCGACGCACACCTTTCCGATCCGCGGGTCGGTGCCTTTCACCTCGCCCCAGCCGGCGATGCCATGATTCGTCTCGATCTTGACGAACACGGTCGGGCCGAGCCAATAGGCCTTCATCCCCGTGATACGGATGCTCGACGAGCGGTCGGCGACCTGTGCGCCGGCAGCGTCTTCCGCCGCGACGGCGTGGTTCACGAGCGTGAAGCCGGCCGCCGCCGCGCCGAGCGAATGAAACATCCCGCGCCGAGCGAGCCGCGGCGTGTCGAGAGAAGCCGGAAAAGGATCTGCCACGATGAAGTGCTCCGGGAGTGAAGGACGGAACGAACGCTGCCCCGCCGACATCCTAACGAAACGACATCCTACGCGAATTCCGGGCAGGTGTGCCCTTTTCCGGGCAAGCCCATCGGCTTATGCCGGGAGCTTCTATCGCGCAGGGGCGGCTATGGCCACGCGCTCGAAAAAGTCGGTTCCGAGCCGGCACGGATCCTGAGCGTGTTCGACTCGGGAACCTACGAGACTGTCGACGTCTCGCAGTGGATTGCGGGCCAGCCGGCGGATGTCCTGGCGGTGAACTTCGGCACACCGGCAGCCACGTTCGAGACTTTCCCGAAGCGCGACGTCTTCATCACGAAGGGCTCAGCACGGGGCGGTGACCGTTCGACGCCGCCCGCCTCGAAAAACAAAAGCCCGGCCAGGAAGGCTCCCGGCCGGGCTTCGTTGTGCTTGAACCAGTGGGCCTGATTTCAGGTGGCTCGTTTCAATTGCCGCCCCGTCGCAGGTGCTCCACCAGAGTCGAAACCGCTCTAGAAGCCGACGTAGGTGACGAGGATGTCGCCGTGCTTCTGGAACCGAATGACTACCGAGCAGCCACAGCCGTAGTCATACCGAACCTGGCCGCAGCCGAGCAGCGTGCACCGCGACGTCTCGCAGGGGCATCCCTGGCAGCAGGCGGGCAGGCAGACCGGCACGGCGACCGTCTGGCAGGTCTCCGGGCTCGTCGGATTGAGAACCGTCTCGTAGGTCGGCTCCTCGCAGCAGTTCTTGGCACACTTATGCTTGTGGGCGTGCTTGTGGCGGTACTTGATGCAGGGGTTGGTCGGACAGCAGGTCTCGGCACCGCAGTCGGGCTCGAAGCCACACGACGGTTCGATCGCACAACCGGGTTCGAACTGGCTGCAACCAACGCCTTCCGGTGCCGCGCAGCCGGGATCAGCGTGACGACGATGGTGGCCGAAACCAGCGTCAGCCAGCGAGGCCACGGCGAATGTCAGAACGGCCGCAAGACCACAGAGAGAAAGGGAACGACCCATGACGTGAGCCTCCAGAAAAAGAGTGGCAGTGACTGGGGGGACCGCGGAAATATCTTCCGTGGGCGAAGTCGGGATGCCGCCCGAAGCTTCGAGCAACTCTGGCACATGGATGGGGAATGTCAAAAAAAGACTGTTTTCCGGCGTAAAAAAGGTTTTGCTGGACGGATCCCGAGTGCCTGAGGACAGTTACGTCCCGGTGTCTTCTCTGCCCCTCCGATCCCGAGACCCGTCTCATGGCATCCGCACCCCAAGTGCTCGTCGAATTCGTCAAGGCCTGCCTGGAACGCGGAATGCCCCGGGCCGACATTGCCCGGGCGCTCGAATCCGGCGGTTGGTCGCCGCGTGAGGCAAAGGGACC
>JBIIMX010000549.1:0-2566 GCA_044337765.1 Pirellulales bacterium
GGTGGTTCCTCGTCACGCCGACAGCGGCCGGGCGCAGCTGTCGAAGGGACTCGTGCGGGAGGCCCGCGAACTGGCCGTACGGAACGTGGAGCTGCTCGCCGACGTGATCACCGACGAGGCGCCGCTGATCGGCATCGAGCCCTCGGCGATCCTCGGATTCCGCGACGAGTATCCCGACCTCGTGCCGGAGCCGCTCGCCGCCGCCGCGAAGCGTCTGGCGTCGCGCACCTTCCTGATCGACGAGTTTCTGTCGCGGGAGGCGGCCTCCGGCCGGATCATGGCAGATTCATTCACGGACAAGCCTCGCACGATCAGGCTCCACGGTCACTGCCACCAGAAGGCGCTCGCGTCGCTGGCAGCCACCGTGCAGGCGCTCTCCCTGCCGAGGAACTTCACGGTCGAAACGATCCCCAGCGGCTGCTGCGGCATGGCGGGTTCCTTCGGCTACGAGCGGGAGCACTTCGAGCTTTCCATGCAGATCGGCGAACTGGTGCTCTTTCCTGCCGTCCGCGCGACCGCAGCCGACGTGCTGCTCGCCGCGCCGGGAACGAGCTGCCGTCACCAGATCAAGGACGGCACGGGTCGCACGGCCCTCCACCCGGTCGAGATCCTGCATGCGGCGCTCGTGTGAGCGTCATGCACGTGGCCGTCAGGCTGCCGCCGAGGCGTCGACTATCGTTCGACGGTCACGGTTTTCCGATGCAGATCAGCTTTTCCTTTCGTGCATCGCCGCTGCCCGTGGCCACGCGGCAGTAGATGCGATCGCCGCAGATCGTGGGAGTCGCCCAGGCCTCGTCGCCGAGCTTGTTGACGGCGAGCGATTCGAAGCGGTCGGGGGTCGCCCGGAACACGTGCGTCTCGCCCGTCTCGCTCGACGCGAGGATTCTGTCGCCAAGCAGCACGAGTGACGCGCTGAAATTGCCGCCGAGCCGGTGCTTCCATCGCTCCTTGCCCGTGGCCGCCTCCCAGCAGACGGCGATGCCGGCGTCGAGCACGCCGTAGAGATGGCTGTCATGAAAGAGCATCGAAGGCACGTACTCCCGTTCGCCGTTCTCCCAGTCGATCTTCGCCGAGCCATCGGCCACGACCGCCGACACGTGGTTCTTCGGATAGCCGCCGGACGTGAAAACCCGCTGCCCGTCGGTGACCGGCGTGGTGACACACTCGGTGGTCGCGCCATCCCGCTCCCAGAGCGTCTCGCCGGTGGCCGGGTCGTAGCTGATCACCTTGTCGCAGCCGGTGAGGATCAGCTGATCGCGGCCGCAGAGATGAAACACGATTGGAGAGGAGTAGTTGGGGAACGGCGGCCGTACCTTTTTCCAGACGGCTTTGCCCGTGCGACGATCGAGCGCGGCGACGGCCCCGCCCCCTTTATGGTCGGCCACCACGAGCACCGTTTCCTCATAAAGGAAGGGCGACGCGCCGTAGCCCTGATGAATGGAATAGTCGCAGAGCGTCGTCTGCCAGAGTTGATCGCCCGTGAGTGACAGGGCGGTGATGACCACCGCCTCGGACGTCGGAAACGCGACGAACAGCCGCTCGCCGTCGCAGGCGACGGAACTCGACGCGCCGGTCGAACGGCTATGCTTCCGCATCGCGCCGCTGGCATGCACCTGCTTCGTCCAGACGAGCCGGCCACTGGCTCGGTCGTAGGCATAGACCGACTGGCTGCCGACGGCTTCGTCGCAACTGGTGAGGTAGACGCGGTCGCCGACGACCGTGGGCGAACTGGAGCCACGGCCGGGCACGTCGGCCGACCAGACCACGTTGTCCGTATCAGACCACGAGAGCGGCACCGTCTGCGCGGCGGCGGCGTGCCCGTCGTGCGTCGGCCCTCGCCACGAGGGCCAGTCGCGGGCGGAGATACCGGGCTGGTCCCGCGTGGCGATATCGGCGGCCTGGGCCGGCGATGCGGCCGCGAGTGTCGCGAGACTCAAGAGGACGGTCATGGCCGCATGTCGGGCGAGGGCCACGAGCCAAATAGAAGCCAGATGCATGCAGTTCATAGCGCGTCCTCGGAATACCGCGATCGGTTGGACGCCCGGGATTTTAGCGTCTGCAAGACGCACCATGTGCCGCTCATCCCAACGTGGCAACACGATTGCATCGTGTTGGGCTCAAGGGCCGATGACACGGCGAGACCGCGATCATCGATGAGATTCACCCAGCCGGTCGCCATGCCCTCCGGCCACTGGAGCATGACGGTGCAACCGCTGAACGACCCCCTCCTTCTCACGTTGATTGAGCGCGGCAGGCCCTTGGGCGAGAGCCTCCCGGAGAAGGCCCAGCACCCGATCGCCACGAGCCCGCTCTTTTTGACGGAATGGCCAACAAAAACGGGCCCTCCAGGTGGGATGTTGGCCGTCCATCTGGCTCTTGCGGGCTGAGGTCCGCGATGCGACAGTATCGGGTCCGGACCCGTTTTTCTGCGACCGTGACACGGGACGCCCGAACGAACAACCCGCTGACGCACCCACCGCGAGGAGAAGAAACGATGGCCAAGCACACACGCACGACACGGAGAGGTTTCATCGGCACTTCAGCCGTCGGGGCCGCGGCGGCCGCC
>JBIIMX010000550.1:0-2564 GCA_044337765.1 Pirellulales bacterium
TGAACGCCCAGACCACGCAGACGGGCGTGCCGATCAGCACGCAGAGCCTGACGTCGGCCTTTAGCGCCAACGAACTCTTCTTCGCGATCAGGGTCTACGAACCGTTCCGCCTCGGGCGGTGATGCCCGGGCGTTTTTTCGCCGAAAACCGATTGTTTGAGCGGGCCGTTGGCGTGAAGTAGGCTCGAAAGGCCCCGGTGACCCGGCCGGGCCCCTCCCAGGAGCCAGGCCGATGCCCATCTTCCCGCCGCGGCGCACGAGTCGCCTTCATCGCCGCCGTCACGCTGCCGGCGTGTCGCCCAGACGGTCGTCCCTGACGCTCGAGTTGCTCGAACCGCGGGCGGTGCTCTCGGGCATGCCCGCGGTGCTGTCGGTAACCCCTCCTGCCGGTGGTGGCACGACCACCGGTGGCGGTCTCGTGACGATCGCGGGAAACAACTTCGAGGGCGTCACGGCGGTCAAGTTCGGCACCACGGCCGCCACGGTCAAGTCCGCCACAGCGACCTCGATCACCGTCATACAGCCGGCGTTGCCGGTCGGCTTCCAGGACGTGACCGTGACGACGCACTCCGGTACTTCTGAGATTGTGCAGACCGACCAGTATCTCGTCGATCCGCTGTCGCTCACGATCACCAACTCCACCGG
The DNA here is from genome assembly GCA_044337765.1 of Pirellulales bacterium. Classification (GTDB taxonomy): domain Bacteria; phylum Planctomycetota; class Planctomycetia; order Pirellulales; family UBA1268; genus CAMCQY01. Next base: position 645 of record JBIIMX010000550.1, read on the forward strand.
CCTGCCGGCAAACACGCCGATCTATGTCGGCATCTTCGCCAAGGTGGCCTACCTCGACGACGTCCCGGCGAACGTGCCGCTCACGGCCACGGGCACGGCGGCAATGTCGGGCGATGTCGGCAAGGTGGGCAGCCTCGTCGTCCAGAACGCGGGCACCGGCTACGCTCCGGCGGTCACGATCGCCCCGTCGCCGGGCGGCGGTACGCAGGCGGTGGCGGCGGCGACGGACTTTGACACCTCGGGCGGCGTGACCAAGCTCTTCGTCACGAACAACGGTACCAAGTATGGCGAGATCGTGACGATCGCGGCACCGCCGACGCGGCCCTCCCCCATCCCGGGCACGTCGTCGCAGGCGCAATACTACGCCGACATCGACTTGACTGGTGCGATCACGAAACTGACGGTGATGAACAACGGCAGCGGGTACCAACAGTGGTTCACGTTCGGCACCGGCGCGGACCCGGCCTACGGATACGCGACGGTCGACGCCGCCGGCGTCATCGAGAGCCTGACGGTCCAGCATGCGGGCCGCGGCCTCACGAACACCGACACGTTCTCGTTTTCAGGCTCCGGCTCCGGTGCGGACATCACGCCCAACCTGGCTGGTGGCACGCTCCAGAGCACGACGGTGAAAAGCGGCGGGTCGGGCTACTTCTATGCCCCCAGCGTCACGTTCTCCGGCGGCGACGGCAAGGCGTCGGCGACGCCCACGCTGGTGGGTGGCAGCGTCACTCAGATGACCGTGGCGACCCGCGGCTCCGGCTACGGGCCGACCATCACGGTCGCCGACGGCACCGGGCTGCAGGCCCAGGCGGTCATCACCGGCAACGTCATCTCGAGCATCGTGATCCCGAGCGGGAAATCGGGCTCCGGCTACGCCCCGACGCTCGCGTTCAGTACGCCGTCGGGTGCCGGAGCGACGGCTACCGCGGCCATCACCGAACTCGACCAATCCGGCGGCATCAAGAGCATCACGATCACCAACCCGGGCAGCGGCTACACGGCCGCTCCCACGGTCACTGTCGTCGGTGGCGGGAAGAACGCGGCCCTTGCCGCCATCGGCGACGCCTCCGTGACAGGCGTGACGATCACGAATCCCGGGCTCGGCTACTCCTCGCCGCCCAAGGTCGTGTTCACCGGCGGCGGTGCCTGGGGGCCGCCTGCTGCCGGCACGGCGAGAGCGTCGGCCGGCGGGGTCACGGGAGTGACGATCTCGAGCGGCGGGCAGTATTTCTCGGCGCCCGCGATCGCCTTCGACGCGCCCCCTTCGGGCGGCTACAGCGAGCAGTGGGTCGGATTCAACACCTCGGGTCAGTTCGGCCTCGCCAGCGACATCAAGACGGGAGTCAATCTCCTCCCCACCTATCAACTCCAGTTCACGGGCGGCGTGGCGACGCTCCAGATGCCGAACCTCTACACCGACTCCGTTCGGATCGTCTTCGGCGTCAACAGTCCTCCCGTGCTCCCCGTCGAGAGCGACGGCAGCGTCGCGGCGCCGAGCATGGAGAATCCGTCCGACAAGAACCACACCGTCTTCTGGGACTTCATCGAATACACGCTCAACCAGCAAAACGTGCTCTATATCGACACCTCCGCGGTCGATCAGTTCGGCATCCCGATCTCGGTGACGATCGACGCTCCCGATCCGGCCGTGCCCGGTGGCGTGGGGACGCTCGTCGGCCGCGACACGCTCTTCGGAACGCAGCAGGCCATGAGCTTCGCGCAGTACCTTGCCTCGGTCGGAGGCGATGCTACCGCGGCCTTCGGGAGCCTGACGACCCAGCAGGGAAGCGGCACGATCGGATCGACGCAGTATCCCTACCGGGTGCTCGCCCCGCAGGATTACCTCGTGCTCGCCGGGCAGGGTGACTACACGGGAACGCCGCCCCCCGCGCAACTGAAGACCTATTTCAATTCTGC
>JBIIMX010000551.1:0-2559 GCA_044337765.1 Pirellulales bacterium
GTCGGCCCTGCCTGCGTCGATGTGGTTCGTGATGATTCTGGGGGCGGTTCTCACCATCGCGATGTGCTGGCTGTTCGACATGACCTTTGTCACGCATCTCGTACTCGGCGGCATCCTCGCCGCATATCTGGGTACGATGATGTATCTGATCATCGACATGAACCAGCCGTTTCGGGGCGACGTGAGCATCTCGCCGGAGGCCTTCGAAACGCTCTACCGTCGCATGAACGAGGACTGACGATGGCTCCCGAATATTCACCTTCGCCCTGTCTGAACGTCGTCTCCCGAAGGAAGGCCATCGCCCACGGCACTGCAGCCACGCTCGCCGCCGCCCGTGCTCTGGCACCGGCGCTCTTCGTGGGCTGCTCGCTCGGCATCAAGACTGGTGCGAAAAGCATCCCCGTAGGACTGCTCCACTCGCAGACCGGAACGATGGCGATCAGCGCGACATCCCTCCGCGACATAGAGCTCCATGCGATCGAGCAGATCAATGCCGCGGGCGGCCTGCTCGGCTACCGGCTCTACGCGCGGGCCCCCGACCCCCGATCGCGGCCCGACATGTTCATCAAGCGGGCGAGACAGCTGCTCGAGGGCGGTGCGGTGGCCGTGTTTGGCTGTTGGACGAGCACCAGCCGCAAGGCGGTGCTGCCGATATTTGAGGAATACAAGAAGCTGCTGTTCTATTCCGTGCAGTACGAGGGCAATGAGTCGTCGCCGTATTGCGTCTACGGCGGCAGCGTTCCCAATCAGCAGGTGATGCCGGCCATCGACTGGCTGCTGAGCCCCGACGGTGGATCGAAAAAGAAAATCTTTCTGCTCGGCTCCGACTACGTGTTTCCACGCACGGCCAACTTCATTGCCAAGAAGTATCTGGCCTCGAAGGACCTCCGGCCGGCCGGCGAGGTGTATCTTCCGCTGGGACACCAGGATTTCTCGGCCGCCATTCAACAGATTCTTTTCTCAGGCGCCGACTGCGTGCTCAACACGGTCAACGGCGACAGCAATCTCGGCCTCTTTGAAGCGCTGTCAAACGCCAAGGTTGATCCCGAAAAAATCCCGGTCGTCTCCACGAGCATCGCCGAAGACGAGCTGCGAAATCTCCTGCCGGAACAGGTGCGGGGGCACTACGCCATCTCGTCCTATTTCCAGAGCCTCGACACTGAAGCCAATCGGAAATGGATCGCCGGGTTCCGCCAGGAATTCGGCCACGACCGCGTCACGGGAGATCCCATGGAGCCCGACTGGTGCCTCGTGCATCTCTGGAAGGCAGCCGTCGAAAAGGCCGGATCGTTCGAGACGGAGGCTTTGCGACAGGTCTTCCGCGACGGTCTCGAGTTTGCCGGCCCCGGCGGCATGGTCCGCCTCGACCCCAAGACCCAACACTGCACGAAATACTTCCGAGTCGGGCGGATTCGCGGTGACAGGCAGTTCGACATCGTGCATGCTTCAGATGCTCCGCTCGAGCCGGAGCCCTACCCGCAGGTCGCCTTCCCGGGCTGGAACTGCGACTGGACGAAGGGGGGCATCACCCGCGGGCCGGAGGTGTCCATCGATGGCGACATTTAAGGTCGAACATTCCGAGGGCATGCGGTGGGTCAAGGTCACGCTCGCCAACGATGACGTGCGGACGGAGCGGGGTGCCCTCAACCACATGCAGGGTGAGGTCGTGATGGACGTGCCCTGGCCGACGTTCAAGGCTTGGTGGGTATCGCTCTTTTCCGACGAGTCGCTCTTGCGGCCTCGCTACAGCGGCACCGGCACGGTCTATCTCGATTCCACCCTCGGAGGCTATCACCTGTTGCAGGTGAAGCCGGGCGAGCGATGGATTCTCGACACCCGGTGCTTCTGGGCGAGCGACGACGAGGTCGCACTCTCGATCCACCGCGAACGGGTGCTCACATCTTTGTGGGCCGACCAAGGGCTGCTCTGGTACAAGACGGCCCTCAAGGGGAATGGGCAGGTCGTGCTCTCGGTCGACGGGCCGGTGCAGGAGATGGAGTTGAACGACGATACGCTCGTCACCGATGGACCATTCGTGATTGCACGGACGCAGGGAATCTCGATGCGGATCAAGCGGCCGACCAAAAACATCGTCAGCTACTGGCTATCGGGGCAGAAACGGGCCTACGTCTACGAGGGAACAGGCAGGCTGCTCCTCTGCACGGTTCCCTACTGGCGGGCACGGATGCAGAAAGAACGCTCCGCGTGGTCGGCAGAATGACGCCGCCAGCGGTTTCACGCCTGGCACTCGCATCGAGCACCGCGTTCCAGATCCTGGTGCTGGCGAATGTCTGGTGGGCCGCGATGCCGGCAGCGGCCTGTCCATTCTGCGGCACGGTCGGACTGTCGCTCGCACAACGGCGCGACGAAGCGGCCGTCGTGGCAGTTGCGGAGGCTGAGGGTACGGCGGCGCCGGATAGCAAGGGTTGGCTCACACAGCGATTTCGCGTCGACCAGGTTCTCCGCGACGCGGCCCAGGCGGCCGTCGCCTCTGAAACCGTGCCCGCTCGCGTGACCGCACCAATCGCAGGCACGGCGGTGCTCTTCGGCACGGTCACG
>JBIIMX010000552.1:0-2556 GCA_044337765.1 Pirellulales bacterium
CACCGGAAGGCACGCTGCTGATTGTGACGAAGCAGCCCACCTGGTATCTGGAAAACCTGCCGCTCTCGTGGAACGGCGTATCCCGGGAAGAGGTGAAGAACTACCACGTCATCGAGGCGGTGCGGGCGTAGCTGTCGCGTTTTTTGACGTGCCGTGGCGTCTGTTCTCCCCGTGGCGGTGAGTTTTTGAACGTGCCGTGTCCTCTGCCCGGAATTCACAAGTTGGGAAACTTGTGGCCACGGGGTCGAATGCTTCGGCTGAGCCCGCCCGTGGCGGTGAGTTTTTAACTTGCCGTGTCCTCTGCCCTCCCCGTGGCGGCGAGTTTTTTAACTTGCCGTGTCCTCTGCCCGGAATTCACAAGTTGGAAAACTTGTGGCCACGGGGTCGAATGCTCGAGCCTCCGGCGGCAGCCGCTGACTGACGCCGCCAGCCCTACCGATTGACGTGCACCACCTTCGCAGGCGGAAAGCCGTTGAAGTGGGTGGAACTCGCGGCCGAGTAGGCGCCGATGTTCTCGCTGTAGAGGTAGTCGCCAAGTTCCAGATCAGGAAGTTGCTCTGCGAGGCTGATCGTGTCGAGCGCATCGCAGGTAGGCCCGAAGACGGCGCAGATCTGCGTGGCTCCCTTTTTGAAACTTTTCATGTGGTACGTGCAGTGGTCGAAGATCACGCCCGAGTAGGTGTGGTAGACGCCATCGTCGACGTAGTAGCAGAGTTTGTCGTTTCGGACCGCCTTGCCGATGATCTTCGAGACGGCGGAACCCGCCGACGCCACGAGAAACCGCCCCGGCTCCGCGAGGATCTCGATCTCCTTGGGGAACAGCCGGTTGAGCTCGTGGTTGATCTTCTTGGCCAGGTCGCTGAACTTGGGCACGCTCGCGTCGTAGGCCGCGGGGAAACCGCCTCCGATGTCGAGGAGCTTGAGGTTAAAACCCCGCGACTTCGCCTCGGCGAAGATGCTGGCACAAAGGTGGATCGCCTGGATGTAGTTCTCGGGATTCGTGCACTGGCTGCCGACGTGAAACGAGAGTCCCTCGACGACGAGGCCGTGCTCGTGGGCATAGGAGATCAGCTCCACCGCCTCGCCGGGCAGCGCGCCGAACTTGCTCGACAACTCCACCATCGAGCCAGTGTTCGGCACCCGCAGCCGCAGGGCGAGGCCCGCGTGCGGAGCGTGCTTCGCGATCTTCTTGACTTCCTCGTGATTGTCATAGGTGACCAACGGCTTGTAACGATCGAGCTCCTCGAGCGTCTCCACCGGTTTGATCGGGTTGGCGTAGATGATCTTGTCCCAGATGAAATCCTGCCGCTGCTTCGCCGGCAATTTGGCGATGTTCTGGTGGACTGTGTGAAACTCCTGCATGCTCGCCACGTCGAAGCTGCCGCCGAGTTCATAGAACGTCTTCACGATTGCCGCGTCGCTGTTGACCTTCACGGCGTAGTAGATCTGCACCCGCGGGAAATGCTTGCGGAAGATGGCATAGTTCTTGCGAAGTTCGTCGTGGTCGACGACGAACAGGGGCGTGCCGTGCTTCTTGGCGAGCTCGAGCAGTGTTTTCGCGTTCATCTCGGCGATCAGTCTCCGTCGGTCAATAAAAAGTTCTTGAACTGCCAGGGGGCGGCTGGATCGATCTGTGGTCGATTGTAGCCATGGAAGGCGTTCGAGGAGTGCTCGATCATGATGCCGGGTGGATCGACCTTGATGTGGTCGAGGAGAAGCGGCAGTGTGCAGCGTGCGACGGTACCGAAGCCGACGAAGAGAATGCGTCGGTTGGAGGCGAGCATCGTGGGAGGCGGAAATCCTGCGGCAGTCACGGGCTGACCGGGCGAGGAATCGGGAACGGATCCCGAGCCCCCGGTGTGATTCCGAACCGGTCCATTACGCGGCCCGGGACGGAAAGTTCGGCAGTATAATCGCTTTCGACTCATGAACCACTTCACGCACTTTGCTCTGCTCGGTCTCGCGGGTGCGGCTGGCACTCTGCTCCGCGCGGGCTGCACCATCCTCGCCACGCGGTTGTGCGGCGTCGGTTTCCCCTGGGGCACCCTGGCCGTCAACGTGGCGGGGTCGCTGGCGTTTGGGCTGATCGTGGGGCTGGCCAGGTCCCGCGGAACGATGACGGTGGGCACGGAGACGATCCTGCTCATCGGCCTGCTGGGCGGGTTCACGACCTTCTCGAGCTTCGCGTTTCAGTCGGTGGAACTGCTGGAAGGGGGCCGCCCGCTCTCGGCGGCCGCGTATGTCATCGGCACCAACGTCGCGGCCTTGGCCGCCGTCTGGGCGGGCCTGCGGATCGCCGGTGGGCAGTGGGACTGAAGTCAGAAAATGGGGACGGGAGCGATTTTTGGTGGACACACTTGCGACTCTCATCGGCGACAGGTGAGCTTCCTTTGCCGGCCGAAAAATCGCTCCCGTCCCCATTTTCATTCTCGATTGCCCCCACCCCGGCCCGGGCGGTCCCGGGGAAAAAACGTCGCTCAATTTGCGGCTGCACACGCGCCGGGAACGACCGTGGTTTTTCCGGGGGAAACCGCCGGTGATCCGCTCCGCCCTGCC